>DASSGP010000069.1:0-10878 GCA_035693405.1 Rudaea sp.
CCCGCGGGCCGCACGATATCCGCCGACGGCGAATCGGCGAAGGGCTATTTCTATCGCTCCGACCAAATCAACTTCGCGCACAAGGGCGTGCCGGTGTTGTACGTGCACAGCGGACTGGACAAGCTCGACGGCGGCAAGCCGGCCGGCCTTGCCGCGAGCGAGGACTACACGAAGAACCGTTATCACAAGCCGGCCGACCGCTATGATCCGCATTGGGACCTGTCCGGCGTGATCGAAGACGTGCAGGCGCTGTACGCCGTCGGCAAGCGCCTCGCGGATGAATCGACTGCTCCGCAATGGGCCGCGGACAGCGAGTTCAAATCGGCGCGCGATACGGCGGCAAAGGCTGCCGGCAAGTAACTGCGGGCAATAAATATCCCCCGGAAAGCCGGGATTGCTTTTCAAGCCCCTCCCCCTTGATGGGGGAGGGGTTGGGGAGAGGGTGACGCCGACGCAGTCGGCGGCTTCGCCGCCATCCCCTCTCCCGGCGCGCTACGCGCGCCGACCTCTCCCACAAGGGGAGAGGTGGTTTTCTTCTGCTCGGCCAAACAGTTCAGTAGATGTCAGCCTGCTACTACCTCCCGGAAAAGCCGGGGACCCTCAGTTTGTCCAGGCAGGCCCGGCGGCGTGACGCGCGCGCCTACGCGAGCGAGCGCGGGCGCAGCAGCAAAGAGAGCATCTCGTCGGTGTCGACCGGCTTGAGCAGATGATGATCGAACCCGGCTGCGCTGACGCGCAGGCGGTCATCGGGCTGCCCCCAGCCGGTCAGCGCGATCAGCAGCATGCGCGCGTGCGCCGGATCGCTGCGAAGATGGCGGGCAAGGTCGCAACCGTCCATGCCCGGCATGCCGATGTCGAGAATGCCCACGGCCGGCCGCGCGGCATCGGCCAGCGCGATGGCCTGCTCGGCGCTGTACGCGACTGACGTCCGCGCGCCCATGCTGCGCAACAGGGCCGCGAGGCTGTCGGCAGCTTCCTGGTTGTCGTCGACGACGAGGATGTCCTCCGGCGGCAGCGCTTCGGCAGGGGCCACGGAGGTGTCGGGACCGATCGTGCCGTCGACATTGGCCAGCGGCAGCGTGACGACGACCTCGCTGCCTTCGCCTGTCCCGCGGCTGTATGCGCTGACCTTGCCGCCATGCAGTTCGACCAGGCTCTTGACCAGGGTCAAGCCGATGCCCAACCCGCCCTGGGCAACGCGCGCCGCATCGGTGACCTGGACGAACATGTCGAAGATCGGGGCCAGCATGTCGGCTGGAATGCCGATGCCGTCGTCGCGGACACCGATCCGGGCAAAGCCGTCGGCGCGGTCGATAGCCACGGCGACATGGCCTCCGGGCGGAGTATACTTTGCCGCATTGTTGAGCAGGTTCGAGAAGATCTGGGTCAGGCGCACGCGGTCGCCGCGCACGCTCAGACTTTCGCCGGGCAGGATCAGTTCCAGGCGGTGCCGGGCCGCCGTCAGCAGCGGCCGGCTCAGCTCCACCGCGTCGGCGACGACGCGCTCGAGCGCCAGCACCTCGAGTTTCAGCTCGATCTTTCCGCGCGTGATGCGCGACACTTCCATGAGGTCGTCGATCAGCCGCACCATGTGCTGGACCTGGCGCTCCATCATCTGGTAGTGCGGCCTGGCCTCGTCGGCACTGAGAGTCTTCCTCTGCAGCAGGGACAGGGCCGTGCTCAGCGGTGCAAGCGGATTGCGCAACTCGTGCGCCAGCGTCGCCAGGAATACGGTCTTGCGCTGATCGGCCTGGCGCAATCCCTCCATGACGCCGCGCAACTCGTACTGGCGCGCGCGGGCGCGCAGCGCGGTGCGCACCGAACTGACCAGCGAGTGGATGCGGATCGGGCGTTCGATGATGGTGAAGTTCGCCGACATCTGCATCGCATCGACGATTGCCATGGAATCGGCGCCGGTGCGCGCGAGGATCAGCACCGGAAGGTCGGACCACGGCGCCTGCTTGTGCAGGTTCGCTGCCACCTCGCGAAAGGCGGCATCGCCGAGCGCTTCCTCGGCGATCAGCAACGCGCCGGCGCCGCGCTCGATTTCCTGCGCAAGTTCCGCGACCGATGCGCACGCGTGCGCGACTACGCCGGCGCGTTCGAGCACGGTCTTGGTCAGTGCGGCATCCTTGCTGGTCACCGTTCGCAGCAGCACGCGCTGCGAATTGGAAACCGGCATTTCCTGATTCACGATGTCTTGGGACCCGGATCGTCGAGCGGGACCGGCACGCCGGTCAGGATGCCGCGGAACTTGCGCAGAGGCGGCCCGACATGAATTCCCGTCTCGCTGAGCGTGAAGTCTCGAATGCTGCGCTCGTGCGCTCCGCCGCGTTTCTTCATCACGGATATGGCTTGTCGCACCATGCCGTCCGCCTCGAAGTAACGCAGCAGCACGACCGCATCGGCCAGGTAGCTGGCATCGACGGGTGTCTGCATCTGCATGCCGATCAGGCCATGGTGCGCTCCGATCAGGAGTGTCGCCACACCGGCCCGCCCGAGGAACGTCAGCAACTCGTGCAGCTGCACGATCAGGAACTGCTCGTTCGGCATCGCGTTGAGATAGCCGTTGAGGCTGTCGATGATGACGACAGTGGCCTTCCCATGCAGCACCGCCTGGCGGATTTCGTGAACCAGTTCGCCGGGCGACAGTTCCGCCGTATCGATCTGCCGCAGCACGATGTTTCCGGAATCCAGATGCGGCTGCAGGTCCAGACCCATGCCTGCGCAGCGCGTGCGCAAGGTATTGATGCTCTCGTCGAAGATGAATGCCGCTGCGTGCTCGCCGCGGTTCGCCGCTGCAATCGCAAACTGTATTGCGATCGAAGATTTGCCGGTGCCAGGGGCACCGACGAAAAGAGTGCTCGTGCCCCTCTCGATTCCACCGCCCAGCAACGCGTCGAGGCCGGCGATCCCGCTTGGCAGTTTCGACTGCACCACGTCGGCGACATGCTCTGCCGCGATGAGGCGCGGGAAAACCAGCAGGCCGCCACGAACGATCTTGTAGTCGTGAAAACCGCCGCGGAAGTTCCGGCCGCGAAATTTGACGACGACCAGTCTGCGCCGCGCGGCGCCATAGTCGGAATTGAGCTGTTCGAGGCGTACCACCGCGTGGGCGATGCTCTGGACCTGCAAATCGTGGTTCGTAGCCGTCCTGTCGTCGAGCAGCAGCACCGTGCAGGCACGGCCGGCGAAAAATTGCTTGAGCGCAAGTATTTGCCTGCGATAGCGCAGCGCATTGCCCGAGAGGAGTTGCAACTCCGAAAGCGAGTCGAACACGACGCGCGTCGGTTTCAAGGTATCGACATCGGCCAAAATCTTTTGCGTGGTTTCGCTCAGTTCCACTTCCGACGGATGGAACATCGTGTACTGCTCGTCCGGATGCAGGGTTTCCTGCGACGGCAGCAACTCCCGTATGTGGATGCCACCAAGATTCCAGCCATGCGAACTGGCCACACCTTTCATCTCGCTTTCTGTTTCCGAAAGCGTGATATACAGGACTGACTCGCCTTTGGCCGCACCATCGAGCAGGAATTGCATGGCGATGGTGGTCTTGCCGGTGCCGGGCGTTCCCTCGACCAGATAGAGCCGCCCGCTGGTCAATCCTCCGCCGAGGACGTCGTCCAGGCCAGCGACGCCCGTGCTTACCAGGTCCGTAGCGTCCCGCTGTTCCGGCTTGTCAGGTGGTGACATGAATCCACTCCATGGGCCGCGCATGCAGAAGCATAGCGCCCATCGTATGCCAGTTCGTGGTCGGCAGCGGAGGGTTGTGGACCGTACACAGCGCAATGCCGCACAATTACAACAGATCGCGCCGAACGCAGACTGAACGCATCGTGCCCCTACTCGTCCTCGTTTCCATCGCCTTGCAGATCGCCTGTGCCGTGCACGTCGTGCGCAGCGGCCGCCAGCTCTACTGGATCTGGATCCTGTTCATCGGTTCGTACCTGGCCGTCATCGTCTACGTGCTCGTCGCGGTGATTCCCGACTTGCGCAACGACCCGCGCAGCCGCCAGGTGACGCGCAAGGTGCTGCACACGTTCGATCCGGAACGCCAGAGGCGCACGATCAAGCAACGCCTCGAAGTTGCCGACACGGTCGACAACCGCCGCGCGCTGGCCGAGGAATGCATGCGCCTGGGCGACTATGCGAATGCTGCCGAGCTCTACCGTTCGGTGCTCAAGGGCGTGTACGCGACCGACCATGCGTTCCTGCTCGGCCTGGCCCAGGCGCAGGCCGGCAGCAACGACGTCGCCGGCGCGCGGGCGACGCTCGATACGCTGTTTTCGACGAATCCGAATTTCCGCTCGGCCGACGCCGACCTGTTGCACGCGCGCACGCTAGAAGCGCTCGGCGAGAACGACGCGGCGCTGGAACGCTACCAAACCCTGGCCACGAGTTATCCCGGCGAGGAAGCGCGCTTCCGCTACGGCGCGATGCTCAAGGCGCGCGGCCGCTTCGCCGACGCGCGCGGCGTGTTCCGCGACATGATCGCGCGCGCCAAACACGCGCCGCGCTACTACCGCAAGAAGGAAGACGAGTGGCTGAGTGCGGCGCAGCGGGAGTTGGCGAGTCTGGGGCCGGGGTGATTGGCCACGGACTCATCGCAGACGCGTAGGGTGGGCCTCGGCCCACCGTTTTCTTGTCGGCGATGAGAAGAAGAGACGTGGGCCGAGGCCCACCCTACGTCGCTTCTTCCGTGGGTCGAGGCCGCGCCGGTCAAGGAGCAGGCGCCGTCGAGGCGCCCACTCCGACAAACTCACAGCTAGTTGTTGACGATGGTCGGATCGCGGGTGACATCCGGCGACACGCAATAGCTCGTGAAGCCCAGTGCGCACAGAACCACTGCCGTCAAATTTCCCGGCGGAGGCGTCGTGGAGTTGTTCTTGATCGTCGGATCATTAGTAGTTGCGCCCACAACGCTCGAACCGGCCGCAAGCGCGACGCCAAGAATCAAATTCAAAGCAAACCGCTTCATGATATGAAACTCCTTTTCAAGTTTGCGGCTACTTTGCCGCGAATGAACAACGATTGTTTGCAACTTCATTCCATGTGCGCGTCCTGTCGTTTCACCTCCTTGCCGTTGTTGTCGACGAATTCAGTTGTTCTTGATTGCCACCCGCCACAACCGCACCTGCGCGCTGCACGCCGACGGCATAGGAACATTTGGTTTCAAGAGTGCTGAACTAGTTGTTCCTGATGGTTGGATTATCTGTGGTCGCAGCCAGCGAGGTTGCCTGGGTGCAATACGTCGTGCCGCCCACGATCGCACAAACCTTGTATTTCCAGGTGCCTTGCGTGGATGACGAGTTGTTGAGGTCGCTGATGGTCAACACGTTGCCGTTGGGGCTCCGTGAGGGAGAGCTAAAAATGGTCGAGGACGGCGGCGGATTTGTCACCCACGCGAATCCCGGCGGCGTGCCGTCGACCGCGCAGAAACTCCCGGCGGCGGCATTGCCCTCGAGTTGCCACGTAAGCAGCTGTGCCTGCGCGCTCTGTGGGATGTGGTTTGTGTTGTTTGCATCGTCGACGTCGAGGCATGTGACGCCATTTACTGTCTTCAAGGTGACTTTGAACGTAGGCATGTTGGTTCTCCTGTTTTGGGCAATTGGCGATTTCCAATAACACGATTGGTCCTCCTTGACCGGCATTACTCCCGATGCAGGCGCAGAATCAGTTCTGCGTGGGCTGCTGAGCCTCCCCTCCCTGCTTACCTTCCTCGATTGCGGGTTCTTCTTTCAGTATCCCTGCGATACGCTGCGAAACGTGCGCGTCGAGCGGAAAGTCCAGCTGCTTGCTTGTCGTGAGCGCGACAAAGTCGGGCGTGCGGTAGCCCATTGCTGCAAGTTTCGACACGACTGGCCGCGCATTTTCCAAGTCGTCGAGGAGCAGCAGGCAAGTTGCCCAGGCAGCCAGGAAGTTGATGTCGCTGCCCGTTTTCGCGAGTGTCGCAACGGCATCGCGCGCGCGAGTCCATGTGTCGCGAGCGGCGCCTGCGTCGCCACGACTGGCGGCGATGTCGCCGGCAACGGTATCCGTCTGTGCGGAGAGAAGGATAAGGTTGCGGTTGCCGGGAGCACTTTCCCGCAGGCGGCCAACAGCGTCTCTCGCAGCGCCGATCAACTTCTCGGCACCCGTAATGTCCTTTCGAGTGAACGCGAGCCGCGCACCTTCCAGACGGCTTTGCGCCAGTTGCTGCTGCCATTCGACATTGGTCGCATCCTTCGCAGCCAGTGCCTCCAATTCGCGCAAGGATTCACTTTCAACAGCTGCTGAGGCGTCGAACTCTCCGAGTTGCCGTAGCAGTCCGCCAAGTTGCTCGCCGTAACGCGCGAAAAGATACGCCCAGTTGGTATGCGTCGAGTCAAAAACCATCAGCGTCCGAAGGCCTGCCACGGCAGCACCCAAGTAGCCTTTGGCAATTTCCGCATTACCACAGATACCGAGCGTTCGGCCGAGGATTGCATTGCTGATGGCCAGGTTTTCCTGCACTTCATGATTGCTGGGATCACGTGCAGCCAGCGCCATCTTGATTTTCAAGTCGGAGCGATAGGCCGCAACGGCCTCGGCAAGCTGGCCTTGTTCGAGTGCGAGTTTTCCAAGATTGTTGTAAGAGTACCCAAGCTCCGTCCGCCATTGAACCTTTTCGGTTTCTCGCTCGGACAATCGTTCGAAGATCTTCTTCACTTCTTCGTAGTACGGCTTCGCGGCCACAAACTCGCCGCGGGTTTCCAGCACGCGACCTGTGTTGGTCAACGCTGAGCTCAGCCGATACGCCAGATCCGAATCATCGGGCCTTGCTGCGGCGGCGGCGCGTAATTTCTCGCTAGCAATCTGGAAGTTGCTGGCTGCATGTTCGAGGTCGCCCTGGTACCAGTAGGCCTTGCCGATCCACGTCAGGCTGTTTGCGTAACTGGCCTCGCGCGTGACATCGCCCGGCGCTCGTTCCATGAGTTCCTTTGCCACGGCAGACGCAGCGCTGTAGGACTCCAGTGCCGCGGGCATTTGGCCTTGATCTTCACGGACGCCACCGATCCTCTGCAGCGCGTCCACGCGTAATGCAAGCGCGGCGTCCGTGACGTCCTTCGTAGGCAACGAGGCGAAGTACGCCATCGCCTTGTCGTCGACAGCCTGAAGAATGTCGAGGCGACTGACCTCGCGCAGCTTCTCATTCAAATCGCCAAGCATGAATCCGACGAGGTCCTCGGCCTGCTTCTCACGCCGCTTGGCGTCGTTGCGTGCAATGACGGCAGTTATCGCCAGTGTTGTCGTGATCACCATCACGATGAGCGCGGCGACGGTGATTGCGGCCAAGCGCCGATTGCGCCTCTGCAATTCGCGCTGCTTGAGCGTGTCGAAGCCGACATCGAGCAGTCCCGCGATCAGCTTGAGTTTCGCGTTCGCCTTTCCGTCCTTGCCTTCGCGTGCGTCGGCGGCGATCGGTTCGGTGCGTTGCGACGCCGGTTGTCCGTCGGCGCCGATCTCGAAACGCAGCGCCGGCGCGAAACATTCCTCCGCTTCGCGTCCGGCGAGATCGCTGGCGTTAGGTTCGCCGCCGACGATCAGGCAGAAAATCCGTTCGGCATGGCCGAGTCGCTTGAACGCGAGCACTTCTTCGTTGACCCAGCGCGATTTCGCCGAGGCCGGCGAACAGATCACGATCAGGTTTTTCGATTGGGCGAGGGCGGCGTTGACCGTGCGGCCAAGATCGGTCGCACTGGCAAGTTCGTCGCGGTCGCGGAAGATCGGCAGCAGGCGCGGCGGAATGACGCCTGCCGCAGTGTTCTGGCCGACGAGGCGCTTCGGCACGCGCCAGGTTTCCAGCGTCTTGTGCAGCCACTGCGCCCAGGTTTCGTCCTGGTGGCTGTAGCTGATGAACGCGAAGTAGCGCGGGGATTCCGCCGGCGTGTTCATGACACAGCGCCGGGACCTGCGATACCTGCGTATTCGCACCGACACGCGCTTTGCATGAAGGCCCCTGTCGACGGTCGATGATTGGCCGGAGCGCGAGTATCGACCAAAAACAAACGCAAGTCACGAATGTGAAGGGCGCGCTGGCGCGCTGCAGCAAAATTGCTGCGGCGAGCGGCACGGCGTCGGTGCAGCGTGCAGTTGAGTCAGGAAGTCGTAAGGCAGACTTGAGTGGTGCAGAGGGTGGACGCGCGTGTCACCTCGGCCGTCTCTCCGCACGCGGGAGCGAGAGCAAGCCGTGCAAGGGATGGGATGCAACACCATCCCCACCCAACCCTCCCCTTGAAGGGGAGGGCTAAGGGCGCGGCGCTGTCGTGGGAGTGTAGGGTGGGCCTTGGCCCACCGTCTTTTCTTTGGCCAGGAAAAGCAGCATGGTGGGCCAAGGCCCACCCTACGTGGCTACCGGCTCGGGGCGGCGCTGTCGTAGAACTTCGCGAGGTCGGCCTTGAACTGCTTCGCGGCTTCGAGGTTCAAGTACACCATGTGCCCGGACGGGTAATACGTGAACGTCAGGTTGCTGCGCAGCTTCGGATCGATGTCCATGTGCGCGAGGTCGTACTCGGTCGCGAAGAACGGCGTTGCCAGGTCGAACCAGCCGTTCGCCGACATCACTTTCAGGTGCGGGTTCGTGCGCATCGCTTCGCTCAGGTCCGGAACCGTGATCGGCAGGGGCGCCGGGCGCATCTGGCCGCGCAGGGCGTGCTTGAAGTCCCAGTCGCGGTTCGTGTTGTTGCCGGACGGCTGGTACGGCACGTCGCTGCCGTAGTTCAACTCGCGCACGATGTAGTCGTTGAACGCGGCCGTGAACGCGCCGCGGATCGCGGTGTCGGCCGGATCGGTTTCCGGCTGCTCGCCGGCGGCGTCCATGTCGATGCCTTCGAAGCGGCCGTCGTAGCGGCCAAGCGTGCGGCGTTCGTCGCGCAGCAGTTCCTTGCGGAAGCGCGGCTGGCTGACGCGCAGGTTCGCTTCCTTGAGATAGGCGACGGACAAGCCGGTGTATTTCGACATGCGCTCGGCGATCGCGTTGCGCTCGGCGTCGCCGAGATCCTGGCCCTTGGCCAGCGCGACCGTGTAGTCGCCGCGCGCGAACGTGCGGACTTCGGTCAGGAACGGTTCGAGCGTCGCCGCCTTGTTCGCGATTTTGTTGTGGTACCAGGCGATCGCCGCGTACGACGGCAGCAGGTTGATGTAGTCGTTGTCGAGCGCCGGCAGGCGCGAGCCGTAATTGAGGATCGACGACAGCAGAACGACGCCGTTCAACGCGATGCCCTTCTCCTCGAGATACTTGGAAAGGCCGGCCGAACGCGGCGTGCCGTACGATTCGCCGAACAGGAACTTCGGCGAGTTCCAGCGCTTGTTGACCGTGATGTAGCGCGCGATGAAGCGGCCAAACGCGTCGATGTCGGGGTCGGTGCCCCAGAAGCGCTTGTTCGGATTGTCGACCGTCTCCTTGTCCGGCTTGCCTTCCTTGTCGTCCTTGATCAGGCCTTTCGAATAGCCGGTGCCGATCGCGTCGACGAACACGAGGTCGGACTTGTCGAGCAGGCTGTCGGGGTTCTGCTCGATGCGGTATGGCGCCGGCGCGGTCGCATCGGGACTCGACGTGACGACGCGCACGGGGCCGTACGAACCCATGTGCAGCCAGATGCTGGCCGAGCCCGGGCCGCCGTTGTAGAGGAACGTGACCGGACGCCGCGACGGGTCCTTCTCGCCGTCGGCCGTGTAGGCGACGTAGAACATGGTCGCGTCGGGCTTGCCCTTGTCGTCGCGGATCAGCAGCTTGCCGGCCGTCGCCTTGTACGCGATCGTGCGGCCGCCGAGTTGCAGGCTGTGCGAGGTGACGACGGATTTCTCCGCCTCGGCCTCGGCGCGCTCGTGCGCGACGTCCTTCGCGCTCTGGGACTTTTCGTCCTTCTTGGCGCTGTCGTCAGTGTCGGCGGCGGCGACGAGCGTGGCCGGCAGCAGGAGGCTCAGCAGCAGCGCTGCGAACGCGGTAGTCGTTCTCATCAGAAATTCCCGGAGTGTCAAGGCAGGTGGCGGACGTTTGTACGTCCAAACCGGGCGCGAGTATGCCGCACGGCGACCCCGTCGCACTGTGTCGAAAGCAACGAATTTCGCCGCTACGCGTTAAATTTTGTAAGACTTCGTCACCACGGACGCGAACCGGTAAGCACGAGCCGTCACGCTCGTTCGCGCGGACCCCGTCCCGAGAGGGTTTTCTGCCGCTAGAACTTGTAGCCGCGATGGATCGCGACGATGCCGGCCGACAGGTTGCGCACGTCGACCTGGCCGAAGCCGGCCGCCTCCATCATCGCCTTCAATGTCGCCTGGTCGGGATGTTTGCGGATCGACTCGGCAAGGTACTGGTAGCTCGCGGCGTCGTCGGCGATGAAAGCGCCGAGGCGCGGCAGCACCTGGAACGAATGGAATTCGTACAGCGGTTTCAGCCACTCGGACTGCACGGCGGAGAATTCGAGCACGAGCACGCGGCCGCCGGGCTTGAGCACGCGCTGCATTTCGCGCAGCGCAAGCGTCTTGTCGGTGACGTTGCGCAAGCCGAACGCGATCGTCACGGCATCGAACGTTGCGTCGGGGAACGGCAGCGCTTCGGCGTTCAACTGCGCATAGTCCAGATTGCGCACGAAGCCGCGGTCGAGCAGCCGGTCGCGGCCGGCGCGCAGCATCGCCGCGTTGATGTCGCCAAGCACGACGCTGCCCGCCGTGCCGACACGCGGCAGCAGCAGCGCGGCGATGTCGCCGGTGCCGCCGGCCAGGTCGAGCACGCGATCGCCGGCGCGCACGCCGCTGGTCGTCACGAACCAGCGCTTCCAGATGCGGTGCACGCCGAGCGACATCAGGTCGTTCATCAGGTCGTATTTCGACGCGACCGACGTGAACACGCGGCCG
>DASSGP010000070.1:0-5895 GCA_035693405.1 Rudaea sp.
TTCTCATGGCCGACCACCAAACAGCGCGCCGCACGCCCTCTGCCGATATGGGCATCCCCGACGCTTTGGTAGAAGCGCCCGACCTGGGCCGCGCCGGCGCAGTGAACCTGTTTCGTTCGCACCACCCGCTCGGCGCGCGGCCGTCGCTCGGGTCGAAGAACGATTCATCCAGGAATCGCCGGGGAGGCACGCGGGAACGCTTCCGCCTGGCGAATATGCTGCGAAGAAGCGCCGCGCATGATCGTGTGGCGCAACTGCTGGCGACAGCCGGTGTGCGCATCGATGGCGACGCACCGTGGGACATGCGCGTGCATGACTCGCGTCTGTATCCGCGCATCATCGCGCACGGCTCGCTCGGGTTGGGCGAAGCCTATATGGAGGGATGGTGGGATGCGGAGGATCTCGACAGCTTCCTGTGGCGCGTGCTGGCTGCGCGCCTCGACGAGCGCGTCGGCGGCTTCGACGACGCGGCGTTGTACGTACAATCCAAGCTGATCAATCTGCAGAATGGCTTGCGCGCGCGCGTCGTCGGCAAGCGCCACTACGATCTGGGCAACGATTTGTTCCGGGCGATGCTCGGCAAGCGCCTGGTCTACAGTTGCGGCTACTGGAAGAACACGGATGACCTGGACACGGCGCAGGAAGCCAAGCTCGACCTGGTCTGCCGCAAGCTCGGCCTCGGCCCGGGCTTGCGCGTGCTCGATATCGGCTGCGGTTGGGGCGAGGCGCTCCAGTTTGCGGCGACCCGCTACGGCGTGAGCGGCGTCGGCGTGACGATCTCGAAGGAGCAGGCGAAGTTCGCCCGCGACCTTTGCGCAGGGTTGCCGGTCGAGATCCGCCTGCAGGACTACCGCGAGCTCGACGAGTCCTTCGATCGCATCTGGTCGATCGGCATGTTCGAGCACGTCGGTGTGAAGAACTACCGGAACTATTTCGAGGTCACGCGGCGCTGCCTGGCAGACGACGGGCTGAACCTCCTGCACACGATCGGCGGCAATGAGTCCACGAACCATACCGATCCGTGGATCGAAAAGTATATTTTTCCCAATTCGATGATCCCGTCGGCAATGCAGATCGGGGCGGCCCACGAAGGCCTGTTCGTCATGGAAGACTGGCACAACTTCGGCGCCGACTATGACCGCACGCTGATGGCCTGGCGCGTGAACTTCGAGAGCGCCTGGCCCGGCCTGCGGGAAAAATACGGCGAGCGCTTCTACCGCATGTGGCGGTTCTATCTGTCGGCGTCAGCCGCGAGTTTCCGCTGCCGCCGGAACCAGCTGTGGCAGATCGTGCTGAGCCCGAACGGCGTGGCGCAAGGTTACAGCGCGCCGCGGTAAGTGGATTTCCGGCGTGCGCCCGATGTGCGCGGTGTCTACACCGCGTCGCTCGCGCGCGGTTTGCACGCGGCATGGCCGCATTCGCATGGACCCTGCTGGTGCGTGACTTCATGCTCGGCCGCTGCGGTCGCGCAATACGGGCTGCAATAGCTCTGGCTCGTGTGCACTTCGCACACACAACCTTCATGCGCGCATTTCTGCCTGGTCTGTTCGACAATCATTGCGGTCTCCGATTCGCGGTCTCGCCCCATGCGGGGTGCAACGGGTGTGCCACCGCGATTGCAGTCCGGCAGCGCGCGATTCAGCGCGCGTTCGCGCTCGCCGGTGCCCAATGCAGGCCATGAACGCCTTCGCGAACAATCCGCGTGGCGACCACGCCGATGCCGCCCGCATCGAAGACCTTGTCATGCAGCTGCCGAGTCAGGCGCGTGTGCGCATCACGATGCGCAATGGCGATGTCTTTACCGGCACTGTCACCGAGCGGCCCGCCACGCAGCTGATCCGGAGCGGAGTCGCCGCCGACGAGAGCATCAATGCGATGGTGCGGCTGGACGATCCGGCCGCGCCGCCATGGAACGTATATTTGTGGCTGAGCGACATCGAACGGGTCGAGACGCTCGGCGCGCAGAATTGATATTGGAAAGGAAAGCTCGGACGTCACTAGGTATGGCTGGAGAACGTAGCGGCAAGCAGCAGCAGGTAGCCGGCAACTGCGATCGTCCCATGCACGAGCACGAGCCACTTCGGCAGCGGCAGCAACTTCGAGTGGAACTCGAGATTCAAGTAGGCGCCGCCCGCCGCAGCGACCAGGAACAGGACAAGTGCCGCGTTCGCGACGACCGACAGGCCGACGGTGGCGGACGCGTATAGCAGCAGCGTCAACGCCGCCGCTGCCATGAACCCGTGCAGCATTGCCAGCCACGCCGGCGGATTTGGCTTGCCGCCGAAACGCATGACCGCCATCGTCACGCCGCCCGATGCCGCCAGGGCCAGCAATACCGCGCAAGTTCGCAGGACGAGATTGGGTTCCATTGCCGCTACTCCCAAGGCTTTCCCCAATTCGACCAGACGCGAAGCGGCATTACTTCGTCGCTTTGCTGGCCGTTGCGCCGACGGTCAGGATCGCGGTCATGCTCGGATGAAAGATGCAGTGGTAGTCTATTTTGCCGCTGCCCGCAGCGGTCCATTCGAACGATTTGCCCGGCAGGATCGGACCCGAATCGAAGCGGCTGTCGGCCGCCGTGACCGAGTGGGGAACCGTATCGGTGTTCGTCCACGTGACATGCGTGCCCGCCGCGATCGTCGTTTGCGCGGGGACGAATGCTTCCTTTTGCATTTTGATCGTCACGTCGAGCGGGCTTGCCGCCAGCGCGAGGGCGCTGGCACAAACGCCAGCGCCGAGGATCGCCAATCGCAATCGGCAACGCATGTCAGTGCTTCGCGTCGAGTGCCGCGAGGGACTGCTTGGCGTGATCCAGGTGCGCCAGGAACGCAGGCTTGACGTCGATCAGCATTTTCTTGAGTTCAGCATTCTGCGCGTTGGGAATCAGCACATCGGTGATCGCGCCGAGTACCTGCGTGTGATACGCGACCTCGTTCTCCAGGTATGCGCGATCGAATTCCGCGCCTTTCAATCCGCGCAGTTTGGCTTGTTCCTTGTCGGCCGCGCTCTGCAGGCTCTTGCTCGTATCGCTGGGCTCCGGCTTCACACCGAGTTTTGTCACCAGCGCTGTCGCGTTGTTGTTGACCGCGGTGTGGTCCTTGATCATCAGGTTCGCGAACTCATCGACGCTCGCTGTCTGGGACTGTTTGAGCGCGATCTTGCCGTTGTCGATATCGATCGTGTTGGCCGTCACGACGATCTGCGCGATCTGCGCGTCCGTCACGGCGGGTTTTTGCGCGAACGCGCAGTTGGCGGCAAGGCCTGCGAGAAGGGCAAAAGGCAACCAATAGGCTTTGATTATCATGATGATGCTCCGAAGTTGGCGGTGGCGTGCAACGCCCGAACGGGCGTGCATTGCGTAATATATACCATATTTATGGTGTATATGGTTAAAATATGATGAATGTGTTAGTGTTGGCCGGAGAAATAGAGGAATCTTCCCCGTGGCCCATCACTGGATGCGCCGGCTTCTTGCCGGTACCCGTGGCCGGATCGTGGCGGAGCTGCGCCGCAGTCCGGCGACCGTCAACGCGCTCACCGAGCGGCTGGCGATCAGCGCCAACGCAGTGCGATCGCACCTTGCGGCGCTCGAACGCGACGGCATCGTCGTGCTCGAGCCGCTGCAAAAACAGGGCGTCGGCAAACCGGCATACCAATATCGCCTGACCGGCGAGGCGCTGTCGCTCACGCCGAAGGCGTACGACACGATGCTCGACGTCGTTCTGACCGCGGCGCGCGAAGATGCTGGAATCGACGTCTATAAGGCCATTCTCGAGAGCGCCGCCGATCGCCTGGCCGGGGCGGCGCCGCGCCAGGAAGCAAACCTCGAGGCACGCCTTGCCGATACCAGAGCGCTGCTGGCAGGCATTGGCGCGGATGTCGAAATCGAACGCAAGGGGAACAGGTTGCGCATGCGCGGTGCCGACTGCCCGCTCGCCTCGATGGTGGCCGCGCACCCGGAACTGTGCGGCGTGCTTGCCGCGGTCATCTCACGGCGCCTCGGCGTTGCGGTCAACGATTGCTGCGATCGTTCGCAGACGTTGCCGCGCTGTTGCTTCGAGGCAATCGTCGCGTAGTTGAAAGACGCGCCTCTGGTGGTCGTTACCTGATCCTCCCGCGATGGGACTCTTACTTTTCATTTGCCGTGGTCGGTAGAATGATCGTCCAGCGGGATGCGGAGCATTCCACCTGACCGTTCAACGCGCCGATGGGCGTGGGCCAGGGAAGACCGGATACTCCGATCATCAGGTTAGTGGGGACAACAAACACCGGATGGTCGGAAAGCAGGAGATGGTTGAATCGGGATTGCCAGGATGAGCAGGATGATGAGCAGGATTCTCTACATCTCTCACGATCCCGTGAGGCCGGTCGGCGGGGTGCGCGTCATCTACCGCCACGTCGAGATCCTGAACCAGGCAGGCTTCGATGCCTATGTGGTGCATCGCACTCCCGGTTTGCGGCTTGACTGGTTCCAGTCTTCGGCGCCCGTTCTCTACGCTACCGGCCAATTTGCCGTTTCGACCAGCGACTGGCTTGTCATTCCCGAGGATCATCGGGAGGTGCTGCAGGCGTTCGCGAATTTTCCTGGCAATAAGGTCTTGTTTTGCCAGAATCACTGGTATGTCTTCAACGGTATCGAATCCGACCAATCGTGGGCCGATTTCGGCATCGGGGAAGTGCTTGTCAGTTCAAAACCAATTCGCGATTTTGCAACGCGCGTGATGCGCGTCGAACCGACGCTGATCCCGCTGTCGATCGATCCCTCTGTCTTTCACGGCGCGCCGAACGTGCGTCCGCTGCAGGTTGCGGTGATGCCGCGCAAGGGCGGGCAGCATATGAGATTCATGCGCGGCACGGTGCTGCACCTGGAGCCGACTCTTTGTGATGTTCCCTGGGTTGAAATCCAGGGCTGCAATGAGGGGCAGGTTGCTGCCCTGCTGCGCCAGAGTCCCTTCTTCCTCTCGACGGGCTTTCACGAAGGCTTTGGTCTTCCGCCTGTCGAGGCGATGGCCTGCGGGGCCATCGTTGTCGGCTTTACGGGTGGCGGCGGTGCCGATTATGCGACGGCTGAAAACGGATTCTGGGTCGCCGACGAAGACACGATCGCGCTGGCCGAGACCTTGGCCAAGTTGCTGGTCGCTTACCGCAGCAATCCGGACGACGCACGCTGGCGCAGGGTGCAGGAGGCAGGATTCGCGACAGCGCGCAGCTATTCGCCGGATAGCGAAGCCGACGCGCTGACAGGATTCTGGTCGCAGAGGGTCGAGCGCCGCGCGGAATCGGCGGCATAAGGCGCCGTTTCGACTCGCTGGGGAGGAGCAACTAGCCTCAATATCGTCAGGCGCGGCCGTCCGGATCGCTCGCCTGGTCAACGGGATGCGATGACCGCTTCGACTCGGCGCCGGCGACGATCCCGAAATCCAGGCGCCTCTTGAGCGCCGCGCGTTCGCGTTTGCGCGCGTACATGTTGGCGTCGGCACGCTTGACCGCCTCGAGCAGTTCGCCGACGTTGCCGAATCCGACGGCGCCGCACGAGATCTGCACGGAAACAGGATCCGGCACGGCGAGTTCGCGGTTGACCAGATCGAGCCGCTCGATCAGTTCGGCCGGATGTGCGCCCGGCGCGACGAGCAGGAACTCGTCGCCACCCCAGCGGAACAGGCGGTCCTCGTGTCGTGCGCGCCGCGTGACGGATTTTGCGACGCGTATCAGCGCCGCATCGCCGGCGGAATGTCCGTGGCTGTCGTTGAGATGCTTGAGTTCGTCGACATCGATCATCGCAGCGCAGCCGCTCACGGCTGTTTCGGCATCGCTCAGCGTGTTGAGCATGCTGAAAAAGGCGTGGCGATTCGACGTGCCGGTCAAGGCATCGCGTTCGGCGGCGTCGCGGTATTT
>DASSGP010000071.1:0-3596 GCA_035693405.1 Rudaea sp.
ACGCTGCACGACTGGCCGTTCGGGCAGGCGGGACAGGTGCCACCGCCGCAGTCGACGCTCGTCTCCGAGCCGTCCTTGTGATGATCGATGCACTGGCTGGCTACGCAGGTATTCGAAACTGCGTCGCACGCGCTCGAAGAGCAATCGGCGTCGGCGCCGCACGTCTGACCATTCGCACAGGCCGGACAAGCGCCACCGCCGCAGTCGACACCTGTCTCCGAGCCGTCCTTGTGATGATCCGAGCACTGGTTGGCTACGCAAGTGTTCGAAACGGCATCGCACGCGTTCGAAAGGCAATCGGAGTCGGCGCTGCACGACAGGCTGTTCGGGCAGGCGGGACAGATGCCACCACCGCAGTCGACGGCAGTCTCGGTCCCGTCCTTTGTGCCGTTCGCGCAGGTCGCGGGTGCGCACACGGTGGTCGCGGTATTGCACACGGTGCTGCTGCAATCACCGCCGACGGCGCAGTGCTGCCCATCGTCGCAGGCCTTGCAATAGACCCCGCCGCAGTCGATATCGGTTTCGTCGAAGTTGACCGTTGCGTCAAAACAGCCTGCGCAAGCTGTCGCGCCAGTCTCATCGTATCCATTGGCGAAAATATCGCAGATCGGTTCGGCGGCGACTGTCGCTGCCGCCGCTGCGACCTGCAGGTGAACGCGCGCGCGGAGTGAGCCAAGCGTCGGCAAGTGCTGATTGAGGACGAACGTGTCGCCAGCGATCGAGTTGGCGCGCACGGAGGCTGGTGCCGCATCGGGTTGCGCGGCCGCGTCTTCGTGCACTGCCTGCTGCTTCGGCACTACGGCGCCGCTAGTGCTCGAAGGGGCGAGTACACCGGCAACCATGATAAGGAGGAGTCCCGTGCGCAAGATGCGGGCGAACGGTCGACGAAATGCGGCAGACCTTGAAGGAGTCATGCTCTTCCCCTGTGTTCAAGGCGCGTTGTACCGCCTTGCCGAGCAGAAAGACTATCACCCGCATCGCGCGGGAACTTCAGCCGGTGTGGTTCCAAAATGTGGATGTCACGCATCCACTGCTTGACCAGCCCGCGATCGTTGAACCGCACTCGTGCGACGCTTATACCACATATTTTTACGAAAACCTGACGTCTCCGCTGCAATTCTCTGCGGCACCAGCTGCGACATGACGGCGACTTCAGGATGCAGCGTTACCGAAAAACGCGTCGACGCGGCCCGGCGCCAATTGCAGGAACTCAGCCATGCGGCGGCACCTTGTATTCGGTAAGCGGCTGCTTCGTCAGCGCGATGAAGCGCGGATCGTCGCGAATCGGATCCCAGAGCGGGTCGAGGGTGAGCAGTGCCGGCGTGAGTCCGGCGGGAATCTCGAGCAGTTCGGGCAGCAGCGCGATGGCTGCGTCGCGGTCGCCCTTCTGCGCTTGCACCTGCGCCAGCACGATCTTCGATGCTGCCGATTCGAGCTTGTCATGACGATTGGCTTCGACTTCGCGCTGCGCCGTTGCAATGGCCTTGGCATGATCGCCGAGACCGGCGTAGACCAGCGGTGCGATCGACGCGACCGATGAGATGTGCTCGATCCCGCCCGGACGTGACGTGATCGCACGCGCTAGCCGCTCGAAGGTCTGGCGTGCGAGCGCATCATTCCCACCCAGGCGCTGCGCGTAGGCCAGCCTGACCAGGCCGGTCAGGTCGACGTTGGTGAGCGCCGCGTCCTCGCTTTGCACCGCCGGCACCAGCAGCGCGCCGAGTTCGTCGTGGCGGCGCCGGTAGACCAACTGATGGATGCGCGCCCAGCCTTCGTAGAAGTCGAGCGAATCCTTCGGCACGCGCGCAAGCCAGGCGTCCGCCGCATCGAGCTTACCCAGACGCTGCTCGATCAGAGTCAGACAGGACGGTGCCGTAGTGTCGTCGGGCGCAATGGTCATCGCCCGCTCCAGCAGCTGCCGCGCCTCGTCGTAGCGCCGCAGCAAGGAGGGGATCTCGCACGCGCCCTGGACCAGGATGGATACGTTGCGAGGATCACGCGCGATGATGTCGCGGTAATGGGCGACCGCATCGTTCCACAACCCCATGCGTCGCTCGATAAAAAACATCGCGGCGAGCGTGTCGATGTCGCCGGGCTGCTTGGCCAGCGCGCGCTTGAACTGTTCCAGCGCCCCCGGGTAGTCGCGCTTGACCCAATAGAGGTAACCGCCCCGCGCCAGCACACTCTCGGCGAGCTCCGGCTGCAGCGCCAGTGCCTTGTCGGCCGCATCGCGCACCGCCTGTTCCGTGGAGCGCACTGCGTCGAATCCGTTGAAGTACAGTTGAGCCATGGCGACGGCAGCGGCAGCCCAAGCTTGCGCGAAGTCCGGATCCTCATGCACCGCTTCGAGGTAATTGTCCAGGGCGCGCGTGGTTCCAATTCTCGCATAGGCGTTCTGGTCGAGGACGCGGCCGCGAAGATAGGCGTCGTAAGCTTTGGGATTTTCAGTGCCCTTGGCCGCGACCACCTGGCGTTCCGCGCCGGTCAGCGAAGCCTTCAGCGCCTCGGCCACCGCCTGCGCTACTTCGCCCTGCACGCCGAACACGTCGTCGAGCGTGCGGTTATAGCTCTCGGCCCACACGTGCTCATCGGTTGCGGCGTGGATCAGCTGCACATTGATATGCACCGCGTTGCCCGCGCGCTGCACGCTGCCCTCGAGGATATTCGCTACGCCGAGCTGGCGCGCGATTTCCGAGAGGTTGTCCGGCGTGCTGGCATAACGTTGAGTGGACGTGCGCGACACGACATGCAGCGCGGCGATTTTCGACAGCTTCGTCAGGATCTCGTCCTGCATGCCGCTGGCAAAATACGCATTGGCCTTGTCGTCCGACAGATTCTCGAAAGGCAGCACGGCGATGGATTTGTCCGAAGCCGGGGCTCTCGCGGTAACGGTCCCGGAGTCATTCTCCCCCCCGGCTGCGGGGCGCGCTGGTGCGCGACTCGCGGCGGATGACTCCGGGCCGGTTGCCGGCGCGAACTTCCACAGCAGCCCGCCGCCGATGCCGAGCAGCAGCGCGAGCAGCAACAGTTCGGTTCCCGACACCTTCTGCACGCCGCGTTCGCCGTGATACCACGCGAGCAGAAGCGTGATGAAGAAGCCGACGCACAGCACGACGATCAGGATGCGCTCGATCGACTCCGGCCAGCCGAATCGCTGCGCGACGATGTCGATGCCTTGCAGCAGCGCGAACGCCGCCGCCGCGTAGGCCAGCGCCCACTGCACGAGTTTGCGTTGCCTGAGTTCCGTGATCAGCGACATTTCATTTTTTTCGTCATGCGAACACGGGACTGCGCAACGGTCCTGGCGCGGCCGCGACATACACGCCGATCGTCGCGCGCGTGCTGCTGCCTTCGGCCTTCACACCGCCGGGCGTCATGTCGGACATCCAGGCAAACACCAGCGCGGTTGGAAACCCGAGCATCGCCATCAGGATGAAGACGCGCAGCGCCCAAAGCGGCGCGTCGAAAGCCGGGAATCCGATCGACACCGCTTGAACGGCGAGCCAGGCGACGACGAGGTACGCGCTGCCGACCTTGAATACCCTGCGCCGTTTGAGCTCGTCGATCAGCGACATCGTCAGTCCTTCTTCCCGCAG
>DASSGP010000072.1:0-3738 GCA_035693405.1 Rudaea sp.
GTTCGGACCCATGATCGCGTGCACTTCGCCCGCGCCGACGTCGAGCGTGAGGCCTTTGAGGATTTCCTTGCCCGCGACACGGACGTGGAGGTTGTCGATCTTCAACATTTCATGTTTCCGTAGGGTGGGCCTTGGCCCACCATTTTTTTACATCAAAACAAGGACGGTAGGCCAAGATCCACCCTACCCGATCGCGCCTTCGAGCGAGACTTCCAGCAGCTTCTTCGCCTCGACCGCAAACTCCATCGGCAGTTCGCGGAACACCTGCTTGCAGAAACCGTCGACGATCATCGACACGGCGTCTTCCTCGGCGATGCCGCGAGCGCGGCAGTAGAACAACTGATCGTCGGAGATCTTCGATGTCGTCGCCTCGTGCTCGACGATTGCGCCGGGATGCTTGACCTCGATGTACGGGAACGTGTGCGCGCCGCACTTCTTGCCGATCAGCAGCGAATCGCACTGCGTGTAGTTGCGCGCGCCGTCGGCGCCCTTCTCGATCTTGACCAGGCCGCGATAGGTGTTCTGCCCGCGCCCTGCCGAAATGCCTTTCGAAATGATCTTGCTCTTGGTGTTCCGGCCGATGTGGATCATCTTCGTGCCGGTGTCGGCCTGCTGGCGATGATGGGTCAGCGCGACCGAATTGAATTCGCCGGTCGAGTCGTCGCCGCGCAATATGCAACTCGGGTATTTCCAGGTGATCGCCGAGCCGGTCTCGACCTGGGTCCAGGAAATCTTGCTGCGCGCGCCGCGGCAATCGCCGCGCTTGGTGACGAAGTTGAAGATGCCGCCGACGCCGTTCTCGTCGCCCGGATACCAGTTCTGCACGGTCGAATACTTGATGCTGGCGTCGTCGAGCGCGACGAGTTCGACCACCGCCGCATGCAGCTGGTTCTCGTCGCGCATCGGCGCGGTGCAGCCTTCGAGATACGACACGCTGGCGCCTTCCTCGGCGATCAGCAGGGTGCGTTCGAACTGGCCGGTGTCGCGCGCGTTGATGCGGAAGTACGTCGACAACTCCATCGGACAGCGCACGCCCTTCGGCACGAACACGAAGCTGCCGTCGGAAAACACGGCCGAGTTCAGCGCGGCGAAATAGTTGTCGCCGGTCGGCACGACCGTGCCGAGGTACTGGCGCACGATATCCGGATGCTCGCGCACCGCTTCGGACATCGAGCAGAAGATCACGCCGGCCTCGGCCAATTCCTTGCGGAACGTCGTGCCGACCGAGACCGAATCGAACACCGCATCGACGGCAACGCCGGCCAGGCGCGCCCGCTCGTGCAGCGGCACGCCAAGCTTTTCGTAGGTCTCGAGCAGTTTCGGATCGACTTCGTCGAGCGACTTCGGCCGGTTCTTCGGCCGCGAAAAATAACTGATCGCCTGGAAGTCGATCGGCGCGATCTCGAGCTTGGCCCAGTGCGGCGGCGTCATCGTCAGCCAGTGTCGATAAGCAGCGAGGCGCCACTGCGTCATCCACTCCGGTTCTTTCTTGCGCGCCGAAATTGCGCGCACGACGTCCTCGTCGAGGCCGGGCGGCAGGCTCTCGCTTTCGATGTCGGTGACGAAGCCCGCGCTGTAGCGACGATTCATCGCGTCGGCGACCACGCCGGGCGACGCGTCCTGAATATTAGTGGGGTGGAGTAATTCGCTGTTCATTGAGAGGTGCGGCCATGGATGGCCCCTTTTTGATCTTCGCGATCATGGAGGATCGCAATAGCGATGGGCCGCTTCGGTGCCGGCTTGACCATATCGGCGACGGTTACGTTTGCCAGCGCCTGTGCGATCGCCTGGTTGATGCGCTGCCAGTTCACGCGCACGCCGCAATGGGGCTCGTGGTCGCACAGCCCCGCATGCGCACCGCATTCGGTCATGCCGATCGGACCCTCCATCGCCGTGACAATATCGGCGATCGTGATCTCGTGCGGCGGCCGGGCCAGACGATAACCGCCGTTGACGCCACGCGACGAGGTAACCAGCTGCGCGTGCGCGAGCTGCTTGAGCAGCTTGCTGACAGTCGGCAATTCGAGCCGCGCGCGCGCGGCGAGGTCCTGCGCGCTCAACACGTCATCCGCGCCGCCGGCATCGCCGACGCCGGCAAGCACGGTCATGACGACCGTCGCATAATCGGTGAGCTTGCTGACCCTTAACACCTCAAGCACTCCATCCTATCTAAAAGTGCGGCCAAGGATGGCCGCTTTGTGATCCTTGCCATCACGGACGATGGCACCAGCCTCGTCGCGGCCAAGGATGGCCGCTTAGTGATCCTTGCCATCACGGACGATGGCACCAACTTCGTCGCAGCCAAGGATGGCCGCTTTGTGATCTTCGCGATCATGGATCGACCGCATGGATACCGTACTGAAATGGTACTATTTCGTCGGGACCGCGTCAAACGGCCGTAAGGCGGAGGAAACGGCACTGCGGCTACACTATCGGCTGGCAACTCCGGGACATCCTGCATGCAAGGCGACCGCGCCGATGCGCGTCTGGCATTTGCTCAACGAAACCTGAACGGGCGGGCGTTGCACATCGACGTCGCGTCCGCCGATGCCAGCTTCCGCAGCTACTGGCGCGTCGATGACGGCGCTGCGAGCTGGATCGTCATGGATGCGCCGCCAGCGCAGGAAGATGTGCGTCCGTGGCTCGACATCGGTGCGCGTTTGCATGGCGCGGGGCTGCACGCCCCTGAGATCTTTGCGGCCGACCTGGAGCAGGGTTTCGTGCTGATGGAGGACCTCGGCATCCGCACCTATCTGCCCGAGCTGAACGAAAGCAGCGTCGATGCCCTGTACGGCGACGCCCTCGATGCGCTGCTGCGTATGCAAAGGGAAGTATCTGCCGAGGAACTTCCTGTGTTCGATGCCACGCGCACGATTCCGGAAATGGAACTGTTGCCCGAATGGTTCCTGCAGCGTCATCTCGGTTGCGTGCCGGGTTGCGACGACTGGGACATCATCGAGGCAGCTTTCCGCCTGATCGCCGCCGCCTCCGACGAGCAGCCGCGGCGCTTCATGCATCGCGACTTTCACAGCCGCAATCTGCTGATCGCCGAGCACAACAATCCGGCGATAATCGCCCCCGGGCTCTTGAGCCCGGGGATAATCGATTTCCAGGGCGCCATGCTCGGTCCGATCGCCTATGACCTCGCCTCGCTGCTGCGCGATTGCTACATCGCCTGGCCGGTCGAGCGCATCGATGCGTGGGTCGAGCGCTATCGCCAGCGCCTGGCCGCCGCAGGACTCGTCGCTGTCGATGGCGCACACTTCCGTCGCTGGTTCGACCTGATCGGACTGCAACGCCACATCAAGGTGCTCGGCCTCTTCTGTCGCCTGAACTATCGCGACGGCAAGGCCGGCTATCTCGCCGACCTGCCGCGCGTGCTCGACTATGTCCTCGGTGTCGCACGCCTTTATCCCGACTTGACGGCGTTTGCCTCGCTGCTCGAGCACGCGGTCGGCGGCCGCGACATCAGCCGGGCGCGTCCGACCAGCTCGGTCGAAGCGGCATGATCGAGCGCGCGCTGATCTTTGCCGCCGGCCGCGGCGAGCGCATGCGCCCACTCAGCAATGCGACGCCGAAGCCGCTGCTGAGCGTCGGCGGCAAGCGCCTGATCGAGTGGCACCTGGAGAAACTCGCAGCGGCCGGCGTGCGCGATGTCGTGATCAACACGTCGCATCTGGCCGAGCAGTTTCCGACTGCGCTGGGCACCGGAGCGCACTGGGGCCTGCGCATCCACTA
>DASSGP010000073.1:0-4754 GCA_035693405.1 Rudaea sp.
CGCGCTGATCGTCGCCGCGGCGACCTGGGCTTTCGGTTCGGTCTGGAGCCGGCGCCGCGACATGCCGCATCCGGCGATGAGTACGGCAGCGCAGATGCTCTGCGGCAGCGTCGCGCTCGGCCTGGTCGCGCTGCTCACGCACGAGCGCGTCGTCGCCATGCACCTGGACACGACGCTCGCACTGGCCTATCTGCTCGTCTTCGGCTCGATTCTGGGCTTCAGCGCGTACATCTATCTGTTGCATCACGTGCGCCCGGCGCTGGCGACCAGCTACGCCTACGTCAATCCGCCGGTCGCCGTTCTCGTCGGAGTCGTGCTCGGCGGCGAGAGCGTGCGCCTGCTAGATGTGGTCGGCATGGCCGTGATCCTGACCGGCGTTGCAGCGATCACGCTGGCCAAGGCAAAGAAAACCTGAGCTATCCGCTGCAGATCCGCCGCAGGCGCCCAAGACCGGCGGCGATTCCGGCTTCGTCGATCGCGCCGTAACCAAATACGAGGCCTTGCCGTTGCGTCCGGCCGACATAGTAGGGCCGCAACGGATGGATGCCGAGTTCGTTCTGCTGTGCGCGACGCACGATCGAATCGACATCGAGCTTCGCCGTTGCGAACGCCGTCAGGTGCAAGCCCGCGCTGCCGGGCACGATCTCGAACCAGCGCGACAGATCGCGGCGCAACAGCTGCAACAGCAGGTCGCGGCGCGACGCGTAGATCCGGCGCATCTTGCGCACGTGGCGTGCGAGATGGCCTTCGCTGATGAACGCGGCAAGCGTGTCCTGCGTGATCGGCGCGCTGTGCGAATCGGTGTCCTGCTTGGCGGCGGTCAGCGCCGGACGCGCCCACGGCGGCGCGACAACGAAGCCCAGGCGCAACGCCGGAAACAGACTTTTCGAAAACGTGCCGACATAGAAAACGCAGGCGCCGCGATCGAGCGTCTGCAAGGCGTCCAGAGGCCGGCCACCAAAGCGATACTCGCCGTCGTAATCGTCCTCGATGACGACCGCGCCGCGTTGCTGGGCGAACTCGAGCAGGCCGGCGCGGCGCCGCGCCGACATGACCACGCCGAGCGGGAACTGATGTGACGGCATCACGCAGATAACGCGCGCGTCGCGTGGCAGGTTGTCGACGACGAGCCCTTCGCCGTCGACGCGCACCGGCACGATCTGCGCACCTGCGGCGGCGAACGCGGCGCGCATCGGCGGGTACCCGGGATTCTCCATCGCCACGACCGTTCGGCCGGCCGTGACGAGAATGCGCGCCAGCAGATCGAACGCCTGTTGCGCGCCGGCTGTTACGACGATGTCATCGGCCCGGCATGCGACCGCGCGCGCGAACGCAACGTGCTTCGCGATCGCCTCGCGCAACGCCGGCTGACCCTGGGGAGAAGCGTAACCCGCGGGCAACTTCGCCCAGGCGCGCAGCGCGCGTGCCGACAGCCGCTGCCATAGCTGGAACGGAAAGTGTTCCTGGTCGGGAATGCCAAGGCGGAAATCGAAGCGCGGCCGCAGTGGCGACGGCGTCTCGCTCACGGCGTGCGCGCGCCAGAATACATTGAGGCGGCGGTCGCGCGATCTGCTGTCGGGTGCAGGTCGGCGCGTCGCCAGCTGCGGCAATGCATCGGCCACGAACGTTCCGGCCTTGCCGCGCGTGAGCAGGTAACCTTCGCTGGTCAGCAGGTCGTAGGTTGCTACCGCGACGTTGCGCGATACCCCGTAGGTCGCGGCGAAGGCGCGCGTCGTGGGCAGCCGCAGGCCGGGCTGCAAGCGTCCGCTCAGGATCGCCGCGCGCAACTGCGCGTGCACGCAGCGCAACAGCTCGCGCGATCCGCGCGGCGGCAAGACAATCGGAAAGGCGAATTCTGGTTCCATATAAATAGTCGAATATGGAACTTTGATAATGCCATATTGCGCACTAAGCTGCAGCCACACTCCAGCAATGCAGGGCTCGCCGTCATGATCGATTTCTATTTCGCGCCGACTCCGAATGGACTGAAGCTGCGCCTGTTCCTCGAGGAGACCCAGCTGCCGCATCGCATCGTGCGCGTTCACCTGAGCAAGCGCGAGCAGTTCCGGCCCGAATTCCTCGCGATTTCGCCGAACAACAAGATTCCGGCGATCGTCGACCACGAACCGCCCGGCGGCGGCGCGCCGATTGCCATGTTCGAATCCGGCGCGATCATGCTGTATCTCGCCGAGAAGATAGGCCGGCTCATCCCGACCGATGTGCGCGGGCGCGCCGAAGTGCTGCAATGGCTGTTCTGGCAGGTATCGGGCCTGGGCCCGATGGGCGGGCAGATCGAGCACTTCAATCTGTACGCGACCGAACACGTGCCCTATGCGATCGAACGCTACACGCGCGAAACGCGCCGTCTGTTCGGGGTGCTCGACCGCCGCCTGGACGGCCGCGACTTCATCGCCGGCGATTATTCGATTGCCGACATCGCCTGCTATCCGTGGATCGTGCCGTACGCGATCCTCGGCCAGAATCTCGAAGACTTTTCGAACCTCGCGCGCTGGTTCGAAACGATTCGCGCGCGGCCGGCCACGATTCGCACCTATGCCGGCGTCGACGATGGCCATGCGCAACCGGCGCCGGTCGCGGCCGCTTCGAGCCGACATGCAAGCTGATCAGCTGCGCAAACGTATCCCGCAAGACACGATCGGAGCCCGAAGATGAACCTCGCCAGCTCAGCAGCCAAAGTACAGATGTCCACTTTTTTTCCGTCCATGACGGTCGCCGCCGACGATACGCCCTGGGTCCCTATTTCAGCGGGCAAGGCTTTCAAGCCGCTGCGTTTCCTGCGCGACGATCGCGGCTTCGTCGAACTGCTACGCCTGCAGCCCGGCGAGGAAATCGCGCTGCACAGGCACACTGGTGAAGTGCACGCATTCAACCTGCAGGGCTCGCGCGAACTGTGCACCGGCGAGGTGATCGGCCCCGGCGGATACGTCTACGAGCCGGCCGGCAACGTCGATTCGTGGAAGGTGGTCGGCGACACGCCGTTGATCGTCTTCGTCGCCGTGATGGGTGCGGTCGAGTACGTTGACGCCGAAGGCGCAGTGACGAGCTGCTATACCGCGTCGCGATTGCGCGAACTCTATCGCCGGCACTGCGAGGCGAATGACCTGGACCTGCTCGATCTGCAGGACTGATGGACTCTGCCATCGCCCGGCGGCTGCGCGGATGGGGCGCCGGGTTCTGCGGCGCCGCGCCTTGCACGGCCGCTGGCGCCCGAGCAAACTTCCCCGCCCGATGACCTTGCGGAGCAGCCGATGAATGCGACGCCTGCAGCGAATGGTTCGGCCATGGTGGGTCTGGCATTGCGCCTGTCTGCGTGGGCCGAGCGCTGGTTTCCCGATGCCTACGTGTTCGCCGCGCTCGGTGTCGTCGTCGTTGCGCTTGCGGCCATGGCGTTCGGCGCGTCGCCGCAAGACACGGCGGTCGCGTTCGGCGAAGGCTTCTGGAGCCTGATCCCGTTCACGATGCAAATGGTGTTTGTGGTCATCGGCGGTTTCGTCGTCGCCACCGCGCCGCCGGTCGCACGCCTGATCGACGGCCTTGCCGCCGTGCCGCGCAGCGGTCGTGGTGCAGTCGCATACGTCGCCCTCATCAGCATGCTCGCGTCGCTCGTGAACTGGGGCTTCAGCCTCGTGTTCGGCGGACTGCTCGTACGCGCGCTTGCGCGTCGCGACAATCTGCCGATGGACTACCGCGCTGCCGGCGCCGCGGCGTATCTCGGGCTCGGCGCGTCGTGGGCCATGGGCCTGTCGTCATCGGCTGCGCAGCTGCAGGCGAATCCGGCCAGCCTGCCGAAGCCGTTGCTCGCGATCACCGGCGTGATTCCTTTCAGCGAAACGATTTTCCTGTGGCAATCAATCGCGCTGACTGCAATCCTGATCGCCGTGTCGGTGCTGATTGCCTGGTGGTCGGCGCCGGAGGCGACGCAGGCGCAGACCGCGGGTGGCTACGTCGAGCGCGAGACCATGGTGCTGCGCCCTCTCGCCCAGCATCGGCGGCCGAGCGAATGGCTCGAGTACAGTCCGCTGCTGACCGTCCTGATCGCCTTGCTCGCGCTCGGTTGGCTGATCCACGAGTTCGCGACCAAGGATGCAATCGTCGCAATCTCGAACCTCAATACCTACAACTTCCTGTTCCTGATGCTTGGCTCGCTGCTGCACTGGCGGCCGCGCAGCTTTCTGGACGCGGTTGCGCGCGCCGTGCCGAGCACGACCGGCGTGCTGATCCAGTTCCCTCTCTACGGCGCCATCGCCGCGATCCTGACCACGGCCAAGGGCGCCGACGGAACGACGGTCGCCCACCATCTGTCGGCGCTGTTCGTGCAGCTGGCCTCGACCGACACGTACGCGTTCGTGATCGGCATTTATTCGGCGATCCTCGGCTTCTTCGTGCCGTCCGGCGGCGGCAAGTGGGTCATCGAAGCGCCATACGTCATGCAGGCGGCGAATGACCTGCACTATCACCTCGGCTGGGCTGTACAAATATACAATGCGGCAGAGGCGCTGCCAAACCTGATCAATCCGTTCTGGATGCTGCCGCTGCTCGGCGTGCTCGGCCTGAAGGCGCGCGACATCGTCGGTTTCACGTTCGTGCAGCTCATCGTGCATTTGCCGCTGGTGCTGGTGCTCCTATGGGCGTTCGGGTTGACGTTGGAGTATCACGCGCCGGTGATGCCCTGAGAGCAGGGGCCAGGGTCTAGGGTCCAGGGGCTAGCAGGTGCGAAGCGACCAGTCCTTGGT
>DASSGP010000074.1:0-9988 GCA_035693405.1 Rudaea sp.
GGCCGAATCGTCGAATGGGCGGAATGCGCCGCCGCCGCCGAATTCGTAGCGCAGGAACAGCCACCAGCGCGTGTCGCTCGTGTCGCTGCCGACGACGGGGGTGCTCTGCGCATGTTCGACGATGCCCGACAGGCTCCAGCCGCGTACGCCGAGGTATTTGTCGACACCGATCGAGACGCGCTTCTGGTTCGCGCCCTGATTGCCCTTGGCGTAGTCGATGCCGCCATTGAAGCGTGCGGCCAGCCCATCGGAGAAGTGGCCGCCGTGTATGCCGACGATCGCCGAATACGGCTGCGCCAGAAGTTGTGTCGTTGCAATGTCGGTCCTGGTTTCCGTGTAGATGCCGGCGGCGTCCGTGCCGCTGACGATCTGCTCTTGTTGCAGGCTGACCGCGCCGGCGTTGCGTGCGCCGCTCGCCTTGCCGGACAGGAAGAAGTTCAGGAAGAACTCCTTGCGTTCGATCGACAGGCCGATGTTGGCCTGGCGGTCTTTCTCGGCGTTCTGGTCGATGGCGAACGACAGCTTGGCGACCGTGATCGAATCCGGATCCTGGCGCGCCTGCTCCAGCGTGGTGCCGAACAGCCAGTTGTAGTCAGCCTGGATGCCGCCGGCGCCGCCGTGCCCCCACCACAACTGGGCGACGACGGCGTGCTCGCCGTTGTTGCCGAACACCTGCATCAGCTCGCCTTGGGAGTTGCCGTCCTTATCGATGCCGACCGAGACGCGGCTGTCGCCGCCGGTGTAGGTCAGCGGTACCGTACCGGTTTCGATGGAGGGGGTCCCGCCCTGCGGCGGCTGCACGGTCTGCGTGACGGCCGGCGCGGCAATCAGCGTCGCCAGTATTCCCGCAAGCAGCAAACGTTTCATTTGCGTCCCCGAAAGCCGCGTCCAGCTGCGAGTGCCGCCACTCAGTCCGTTTGCGGCTCCATGGTGTCCGTTCCCGCGGTTCCGTCAGGTAGATCCTGGGCGACGTGCGCGCTAGTGCATGGCTCCGGCGCCCGAACTGAGAGGAGTCGCCTCCGGCGCGGGATCCGGAGCCTTCACGACGTGCGCCGCTCGTGCGTCATCGACCGAGTCATTCACGTACCACGGATTTCCATCTTTGTTGAGATACAACCGCTGCATCTCATCGAGATGGAACGGGCGCGAGCCGATGCGGCCGAAGACGGCGATCTGGTTGCCGCTTTCGTCGACGCCACGGTCGCGTTCGAGGCCGCGCGACAACGACAAGGCCGCGCCCCTGGTCGGATACCAGGCGATGAGCTGCGGTTTCGGGTCGGGGCTGAACCCGTAGAACTTCGGCTGCGACTCCGGGCTGGTCAACTGCACGACCTGCAGACCATTCTTGCCGTCGGCGACATAGGCGAACAGCGATGCGTTGGTCGTGGCGACGACGACATCGTGCGCGTCGCCGATCTTGCCGCCGGCGTTGAACATCTGATAGACGAACGGTTTCTCCGGATTGGTCACGTCGATGATCGCGATGCCGTCGGCGCCGGCGGCGACGTAGGCGTAGGTGCGCGCGACGTGGAGCTTGTGGCCGTCGCGCAGCGGTACGAAGCCGCTTTGCACCTCGCGCGCCGCTTCCGGATGCGTGACGTCGACGACATGCAGGCCGTCCTTCGCGCTGACGAACAGATAACGGAACTGCGCTTGCGCGGCCTGCGCGTTCGCGATCGGAATCGTAGCGACGTATCGCGGTTTCAGCGGGTCGTGCATGTCGAGCACGACGATGCCGGCGTCGGCCGAGACATAGAACGTGTTACCGGCGATCGCAACATGGCGCGCACCCTTGAGCACGCCGTTTTCGTTCCAGGTCAGCTCGCGCTTGAGGAAATTGTTGAGCGAATCGCGGTCGTGCAGCGTCAGGATGTCGGTGACGATCAGGCCTTCCTCGGCATCGGTGATGAACGCATAGCGGTAGATCGCGTTCATCACCTGTTCCTGGTTCGCGCCCTGCATCAACTCGCTCTGGTTGCGCGCCGGATCGACCGGCTGCGTCGTTGCCAGCACGACGCAAGTCGCGTTCTTCGAACCGATGTGCGTGTCCTGGCCGAGCGGCGAGAACGGCGCGGTGATGATCTTTTCCGAAAATCCCTTGTTGGCGATGCTGGCGACGTCGTAGACGCGCATGCCCTTGGCGCCTTCGGCGACGTAGAGGTACTCGCCACGCAGCTGGATGCACTGCGCTTCGCCGGCATTGTGTTCCTGCGCTTCCGCCAGTTTCTGGCCGCGATCCTGATGCGCCTTGAACCAGTCGGGATAGGCATAACGATGCAGATAGCTGCCGATGACGGCCTGCGGCTCGTCCCACTCGGTAACCTGCACGGCGCCAATGCCGCCGGACTCGCCAACCCAGGCGTTGTAGCCGATGAAGTCGATGAACTTCGTGCCGAGCAGCAGCGTCTGCGCGACGATCGCGTTGTTGTCGTTGGCCTTGGCCAGGTGGCAGTCGTCGCAGTCCTTGGTCTCGGTCTTGCGTTCGGTGTGCGGGTAGTGCGGCGCGAATGCCTGCGACGAGTAGCCGGAAGCGGAAATCGGCGGCTGCTGGATATAGATGCGCTCGCGATTGATGTTCGTCGAGGACAGCACAAGGGCCGAAGACGAACGCACCGGCGCGATCTTGTGGTCCTTGATCTCGCCGTGCACGCCGAGGAAGAACATGTCGTCGCGCGCGACCTGCGGGTTGTAGGTCGCGAAGTTGCGCGTGACGCCGCCTTCGTACTTGTGGCGCTCGGTCTTCCAGTTCGCCTGGATCGGCAGGTGGCAGCCGCCGCAACTCGTCGTCCACGAGGTATGGCAGCTGTAGCACAGCATCTTGTCTTCGTTGTGCGCGCGCTGTTCCTTGGGCACCGCGGCGCCCCAGCTTTGCGTATCGGGATTCATCGCCACCGTGTGTGCGCGCGTTGCTTTCGCGTTGTATCCCGGTGACAGCGGATCGGCCGTGGCCTTGACCAGGCTCATCGTCCATTCCAGCCCCGGCGTGACCGCGGAGCGCTGGACCAGCTTGCCATCGATCCACTCGAAGCGCTTCTTGCCGTCGGGATTGCGGATCAGCAGCAGGTCGCGTCCGTATGGCGACGCCGCAGGGCCGGACGTCTTAAGCGTCGGCAGCTTGTCGACCGTGCCGTGGCAATCCTGGCACTGGATCTCGACAGCGCCCATGACCTCGGCCTTCATGTAGCCATCGCCGTGATTGTCCTGGGCGAAATGGCAGTCGACGCACTGCATGCCGACGTCGACGTGGATCGACTGCAGGTGCACGGCCTTCTTCCATTTGTCCGGATCGTTGTCCTCGACGATCTTGCGATTCTTGTCGAGCAGATCGCCCTTGCGGTCGCGCGCATAGACGCCGCGGAAGTTCCAGCCGTGACCGTGATAGTCGGCGAATTGTGTGTCGTGCAGTTGTGGATTGAGCAGCGACACGTCCTTCGAGAAGTCGACGTCGCCCCACTTGCCGCGGATCGCCGCTTCCTCCGGATTGCGGTCGAGTATCTTGCGCTGCTCGGAGTCGCTCGGGTACTTCTGCTTCTCCGGCCACATGAACGGCGCGTCGGACTCGTAGTCCCACATCGTGTAGCCGACCATCGTGTTGATGAACATGTTCGGCTGGTGCATGTGGCAGATCATGCACTGGCTGGTCGGAATCTGGCGCGTGAACTCGTGCTTGAGCGGATGTCCCGATTCGTTCTTCGGAATCGTCGGATCGGCCTGTTGCGACGTGCCAGTGTTGCCGAATTTCGCGTAGATCGCCGAATGAAACGGGTCGCGATCGTTCGCGTAGACGACGTGGCAGCCCGAGCAGCCCGACGAGCGGTAGTCGCCGGGATTGTCGTTCGTGCCCATGAGCCAGATGAATGGATCGTTCAAGCGCGTCTTGTGGATATTGAGCACGGGAATCGACACGCGATTGCCGGTGCCCGAGCCGCGGTTGGACTGTTTCAGATCCGGACGGCCGGGTTCCTCGAGCTTCTGGATCTTGCCCGATTCGTCGGGCAGGCCGATTTCCGGAAACAGCGTGCCGATGTTGCGGCCGCCGCGTTCGAACACGCGGAAGATGTCCGCAACCGGCGTCGTTTCCCAACTCGGCAGTGGCGCGATCTTCGGCAGGATGCCGTGCGCTTCCATGTTCTTGTCGATCGTCAGGCCTTGATCGACGGCGGCCGGTTGACCGTCCTTCGTGTAGGCCTCGCCGAGGATCGAATGCTTGTACGGTAAAATTCCATTGTTATACGAGGCCGCGCCCCAGAACATGGCGGCGTTCGCCATCAGGCTCTTTTCGTTCGCCTGAATGATCGGCAGGTGGCAGGCGCCGCAGGATTCGTTGGCCACGCGCAAGTCGCCGGGGTTGACGAAGCGTACGAATTCGAGCGATTCCTTGAGCAGCCAGGTGTAGCTGCGCTCCGGGTTCGCACTCGATGGCCAATGATCTGGATAGCGCGGCAGGACGTGGGCCTTTTCCATTGCGCCCAGATACGCCGCGGACCAGCTGCGGATCTTCGCGCCGCCGGCATCCGCCGACGCATAGGTCTCGCCAGCTGGCGAGACGACTTTGGCGTCGCCGCCGTGGCAGTCGGTGCAGCCGAGCACGACGGCTTCGTTCGCATGCATCGTCTTGCGGTCCGACGCTGTATGGCATGAAACGCATCCGGCCGACTTGCCCTGCGCGTCATCCCAGGTCTGGAAAGCGGGCGCGGCAGGCGTCGCGGCGTATGTGCGCTCGACGGGTTCTTCTTCTTCGCTGGCAAGGACAACGGCACTTGCGACGAAAAACAAAAGCGCCGTCATTCCGGCGAAAGCCGGACTGCGGAGGCAGGATGCCGAAGCGAACATTCGCGCAGCGAATGGCCCGAAGGGCACGCGACAGGAGTCGCGTGTAATCCAGCCTTTTCTTTTTGACGACACGCTAAGAGCTGAACGCCCAGCTTCGCTGTTGAGAGTCCGGCTTGCGCTGGAGTGACGAACAAAGATCGCTTTGGCTTTTGTCATGGCAGCGCTCTTAGTAGGTCAGAATGACATTGGCCAGCACGGCGTAATACGTCGTGCTGTTCGACGTGCCGTACAGGTTCTTCAGACCCTCTCCACCGATCAGTGCCGAGCCGGAAAGGCGGAACACGATGTTCTGGGTGAAGAACGGCCGATAGATCCACGCGATCGAAGCGTCGGTGCCGATGTTGCGCGAGATCGGGGACGCCGCACGCGCGGCTTCGAGCACCGCGGTGTTGTCGAACCACAGCTGGTTGAGATTTCCCGACAGGCGCGAGGTCGGCGTCAGGTCGAAGTCGGCGCCGATGCCGACCAGGCGCAGGCCCGGGTTGTCGAAATTCGACTGGCCCTGTTCCTTGCTCGAGCGCAGGTCGGGGATCAGGCTGTTGGCGCCATGCAGCGCAACGCCACCGCCGCCGATCAGCGGAATCGCCTGGCTGATCCAGTAGCTGGTATCGGCGCCGGCGAAAATCGGATTCTCGAACACCGAGTCGAAACCGTTCGAGCGGTCGTCGTACGGATTGTCGTCGCCGCTTGCGTACGCGGCCGATGCGCGGACGCGAACCCAGTCGAAGTCCATCGACGCTTCGGCTGCGAGGAAGCCGGCGCGGATCTGCGTCGACGCGGCAGTGAACGTGCTGTGATTCTGGTGGCCGATCGCGTAGTAGGCCGACGCGGTCAGGTTGACCCTGCCGATGTGGCCGTCGCCGTTGTAGCCGAGGTAGGTCACGTCGAAGTCGCGCAACTGCTCCAGCCCGATCGCCGCCGGACGCTGCAGGAATCCGTTCGAGTCGTAGAACTTGTTGTCGCGGTTGTGGTTGTACAGGATGATTGCCTGCGACGTGAATCCCGGCCACGGCAGGTCCTGCCGGAACAGGTCGAAGATGAAGATGTTTTCGTCGCGCGGCGCCTTGGTGACGTCGTTGAGGCCCGAGTTCAGATCCTTTTCGAGTGGCCGGAACCAGGCGATGTTGTATTGCCAGCGGTTGTTGTCGCGGTTGCCGAAGAAACGCACGCCGAGCGTGCTGTCCTGAAACAGGAAGCCGCGGAAGTCGGACGAGAACGGCTGGACGCCAATGCGCACTTCGTCGAAATCGAACCGTTCGTCTACGGTGCGCAGATCTTTCAGGTAGAACAGTTCCTGCACGCCGACGAAACCATCGTCGCGCTTCACGCCGAGGCGCGGATCGATCTGCAGTGCGCGCACCTCGTCCGTTTCCACGCGATTGTAGTTGATCGCCAGCGTCGCCTTGAACTCGTACTCGGGTGGCTTGAACGTGGTGTCGCCCTTGTAGAAGTCCGCGCTGGCTATCAGGGTTTCCGTGAAGACGGTCTGATGGAAGCGGCCAATCGTGTCGTTCTCGCCCGGGTTCGTCGAGGACTGCGGCCCGACCGGCGTCGGCACGGTGCGCGGCTGCAGCACCGTGTCGGAAATGAAATTGAAGCTGAGGAAGCGGTCTTTGCCGTCGATCGGCTTGTCGCCCTTCCAGATGTTCTGGTTGTACGGGTCGTACCACGGAAACTGGTAGCCGAGCGATTCCATGATGCGCCAGCGGTTCGGCACCGGCAGAAACGAGCCGACCTGGTCGATCGGAGCCGGCGGCACGCCATTCGGGTTCTGGATCGTGAATTCGGCCGGCGCTTCGTAGGGATGTCCCGGACGGCGGCGCGGGATCTGCGACGTGTTCGGATCGTACAGGTCGGCCGGCACGACGCCGAACATCATCAGCAGGTCGGGCGCGATCTGCGCGGCCTCCTGCGCCTGCAAGCTTGCCATTGTGGACAATGCGGCAATTGCCGCGGCCAGGGCGGCGGTGCGGATCCGTTCCAGACGAGACGATGCGCGCATGTCACTTGCCCTCGCAGACGTTGGCGTCGTTCGTGTCGGTGAACGGCGCCTGTGGGCATTGCACGTAGAGCAGTCGTGACCCGAGCGGCTTGAGCGTATCGGCGCGGATCGAGCTCGCAGCATGTTTGAGGCCGGTGTTTAGTACGGCGGCGCCGTTCGCCAGCGCGAGGAATGCGACCAGGTCGCTCTGGTCGGAACCGTCGCCGGATGCGGCGATGCCGCCTACCAGCTTGTCGCCGCGATAGATCGGGAAGCTGCCCGGGAACAGCGTGAAGCCGCCGCCGAGCCGTGCGATGTCCGTGCAGCCGACGCGCACGTCACCGAGCGGGGGGTTCGGATCGCCCGGCGTCGCCGCCGGTATCATCGCACCGTCGATGTTCAGCGCATATCCTTCCTGATTGAGGATATAGGCGATCGAGAGCGCAATCTGCGTGTAGGTCAGATCGAGCTCGAGTCCGGTCTTGAATGGGCTCCAGTTCGGAAACGGCAGCGACAGTGGGCCGTTTGGAGCACCTGGCACGCCGCTCGGGTACAGCGGCTGGCCGAGCAGGCCGACTGCGCGGCCGGAGTAGGCGATCGCGCCGTCACCGAGCGCGGTCGAACTGCCGATGAAGCTGCGGAACGCCGGGACGTAGTCGGCCGGATTGCTCGTCGAAGTCGTCGTCAACGTGACCGTGTTGTTCGTATACGACGCGCTGAAGAATTTCGTCGGCACGACCGATTGGATATCGGCCGCCGCGTAGGCGCCGGAGAAGAATGCGGCCGAGCGCGCTTTCTGCGTCGTTACGTCGATCGCGTCGACCAGCGAATCGCGCGTGCGGCCGATGCCGAGGACGACGCCGTTCGTGTCCGAGATGACGATCGTCTCCCCGGCCGGCGAACCGAGCGGACGGCGCACCTGCGCGCGCGTGCGATGCGTGACCTTGATGCCCTCGCCGATCAGCGTGCGCACCTCGTTCGCGGTCAGCGCGTTCGCGCCGTCGGTACCGTCGCGCGGCGGGAAGCGGTTGTTGTTGTTAGCGTCGACGACAACGAACGCGTCGAGTCCGGGCCATTCGGTCGTGTCCTGGCGGATTCCGGATTCGGGCTGGCCGAACGCGGTGCCGCGCAGGATCACGGCCTGCGAATAGCCCGGCACGGCGATAACCGAGCCGGTCGCGGCGGTCAGCGCCGAGAACGCCGGCGCGGTCGACGGATCTTTTGCCAGTTGGCTGACCTCGGTGTTCGCATACTGCAGGCTCAGGCCACCGGCCGTGATCTGGTCGGCGCGCCGGTCGGCCGGAGCAATGAAACCGAAGCTGCCGGCGACGGCGACGTCCTCGTCGAGATCGAACTCCCTGACTTCGGCGTTCTCGTCGAGCGTGTAGACCGGTTTGGCACCGGAGACACCGACCGCGCCGACCGGCACGCCTGCCTTGAACAGGGAGATGCCGCCAGGATCGGGCGACAGGCCCAGCGGGGACCGATGCGTCCCGGGCCCCGTTCCGCTGCCGGTGAAGCGCTGGTTGATATCGGAGCAAGGCAGGTTGGAGATCTGCACGCCGAACAGAGGGCCCGCTGGCGCGGTCACGTCGCCCTGGTTGAAGTGTTCCTGGGCGATCTGTCCGGCCGTGCGCGAGGTGAAGGCGTTGCCTTCGGACGAAAAGTAGACTGCCGTGAGCGCCTTGGAGATTGCGCCGAGTTCCGGCGGCACATCGAGATTCAGCAGGCCGCCCGTCACGGGCCGAGGATCGGAGATGCGGATGGTTTGCGGTGCTCCGGCCATGCGGTAGACGCCGAGCACGTTGCCGACGCGGTCGACGACGGCGATGACCGCCGATTTGCCTTGTGCCTGCGCTTCGTTGGCCGCCTGGGCGATGATCTTCTGCACGTCGGCTTCGGTCAGGAACGACGATGCGTTCGCGCAAAAGCCGCTGCAACCGGAATCGGGGGTGTTTTGCGGTGGCGGCGGGGAAGTCCCCGCGCTGCTGCCGGAATTGCTGCCGCCGCTGCAGCCGGCCAGGACCGTTATCGCGGCCAGTAACAGCCAGTCGAATCTCGTCTTCCGCATCGCTCCTTCTCCCCAAGCGCGAACCGGGCTGCATGCATTTGCGCCGGCGCCGCGTCCCGCAACGGGCGAACGACGCCATTTCCGCTCTGTTCGACCAGGTCCGCCGCAAATTGCCACGCCGGACCCACGTGCCATGCCGAGCCATCATAGCGCAACCGCATGGCGCTGGAACCCATGGCGAAGCGATCGATTTCCGTGTAAACGAGTCCGCCGATTTCTCCGGCGGCGCGTCAGAGTTTACCCATCTTCAACGTCGCCGACTGGTGATAATCATGGCAGGCGATGCAGGTTGTCTGAACCTTGTCGCTGGCGTACGCACCGCCGTGACAAGCCCGGCAATTGCTTATGCCGGGGATCAGCAGGTCGGCCGAGGTTTCGGACTTGCGCGCATCGTGGCAATCCTCGCACTTCATCGTCGTATGCTTGTCGTGCGTGAATTTCGCATCCGCAAACCACACACCGGCGACACGTACCGGCGCGATGTGCCAGGTATCGCTGGCATCGCGCGGCGGCGTCACCTTGTGGCAGGTCGTACAGGCTTTGCCGGTGAACAGGCTCTCGGTCATGCGTCCGGTCTGTTCGCGTGCCCAGGCCAGCGCCTCCTGCTGCTGCTGTTGCGACAATGGCGGCGAACCGGGCCGGCGCCGCTCCTGGACGATGACCGGCGACTTCGCATCGAGGTAGCCGCCTTCGAGCGCGACGCGCGCGTAGTACTCGTTCAGCGTGTAGATGACTTCGGGCACCTTGCCGTGCGGCACTTCGCGGCCCGGCGCCAGCACGTCGAAGCCCAGCGTGTGGCAGTCGTGGCACATCGTTTCGAAATTGACCGGGCGCATTTTTGCAGCACCCGCATCGGGTACGTGGCAATCCGCGCAGTTCAGCGTGCGACGCCCCTTCGGCGCGTTCAGTCCGTCAGGCTTCAAGTGCTTCAGGTGATTGAACTTCAGCCCCGAGTTTTCCTTCAGGTCTGCCGCCAGCGTCGTGCGCTGCGGCGCGAAGTTGCCGTTGGCATCCCACGCCGGCAGGCGAATGCGGAACTGCGGGTGAGCATTGCCTAGATCGTAGGCATCCTCGAACGAACTGGCGTTCTTCGTGCGCGCCTT
>DASSGP010000075.1:0-7680 GCA_035693405.1 Rudaea sp.
TGCGACGCATCTTTGCCGGCCTGTGCCTTGGCATCATCGCCTGCGCGGCGGCGGGCGCGACGGACACGCTGACGATCCCGCCGATCGCGTTCAAGCAACGCACGCTCGCCAACGGCCTGCAGGTCGTCACCATCGAGGACCACACCAGCCCGACCGTCGCCGTGCAGGTCTGGTATCACGTTGGCTCGAAGGACGATCCGGCCGGACGCAGCGGCTTCGCGCACCTGTTCGAGCATCTGATGTTCAAGGCGACCAAGCACCTCAAGGCCGAGCAGTTCGATCGCCTGACCGAGGACGTAGGCGGTCACAACAACGCCTCGACCAACGACGACTTCACGAATTACTTCGAGGCGGTGCCGTCGAACCACCTGCAGCGATTGCTGTGGGCCGAGGCCGAGCGCATGGCCAACCTCACGGTCGATGCCGGCAACTTCAAGTCCGAACGCGCGGTGGTCGAGGAGGAATTGCGCCAGCGTGTGCTCGCCTCTCCGTACGGGCGCCTGTTCAACGCGGTTCCGAAAGACTCCTACCAAGTGCATCCGTACAAGCGGCCGGGCATCGGCAGCATCGAGGAACTCGAAGCCGCGTCGCTCGACAACGTCATCGCATTTCACAAGACCTACTATCGTCCTGACTACGCGACGCTGATCGTCACCGGCGATTTCGATCAGGCTGAGTTCGACAAATGGGTCGATGCGTATTTCGCACCGTTGCCGAAGCCTGCATCGCCGATTCCGCGCGTGACCGCGGTCGAACCGAAGTGGAGCAAGGATCGCCGCTATAGCGAGCACGGGCCGAACGTGCCGCTGCCGGCGGTCGTGCTGACCTGGCTCGGCCCGCCGGCACGCAGCGCGGACGACGCGGCGTTGTCGATCGCTGCCGCACTGTTGAGCAATGGAGACTCCTCGCGGCTGCATCAAGCGCTCGTCTATCGCCAGCAGATCGCCCAGCGCGTGAACTTCGATGCGAGCTCGCAGGCGGACAATGGCCTCATTACTTCGTTCGCGATTCTCGCGAGCGGCCACAAGCCCGCGGAAGCCGAACAGGCGATGATCGCCGAGATCAGGAACCTCGCGGCCGGCCCGATCGCGCCGGCGGAGCTCGACAAGGTCAAGACCAAATTGCTGACGCAGGCCCTCACGCAGCTGCAGACGGCCGAAGGCAAGGCGTTCGCGATCGGCGAGGCCGTACTGCTCAAGGGCGACGCGGGCGCCGCCAACAGCGATCTGGCGGCTTTACAGGCGGTAACCGCCAACGACGTGCAACGTGTGCTCAAGCAATACGTGCTCGATGCGCATCGCGTCACGATCGACTACACGCAGCAGGCGGAAAAGCCCGCAGCGGCGCAACCGGCGAAAGGAGCAGCGAAATGATCAGGCATCCGAACCGGTTCGCAATGATGGCGCTGTGCGCCTTGCTGGCATCGACCGCTGCGAGCGCGGCGCACTCCGCCGACGCTGCATCGGCGAGCGCGGATGCGTTGCCCGCTCCCGGTCCGGCGCGCAAGGTCAGCATTCCAGTCGCGAGGGAAAAGGCCCTGCCCAACGGCCTGCGCGTCGTCGTCGCGAATCGCGCCGTCACCCCACTGGTCAGCGTCGCGCTGTACCTGCGCTCGGGCGCCGAAATCGATCCGCCGAATCTGGCCGGTCTGACCGACCTGACCGCGGGCCTGCTCGACAAGGGCACGACGACACGCAGCGCCCCGCAGATCGCCGAAGCCGTCGACGCGCTCGGCGGCTCGCTCGGCACCGGCGCGGGCTTCGACCAATCGCAAGTATCGATCAGCGTCACGACGCCCAAGCTCGCCGAGGCGATGGACCTGCTCGCTGACGTGGCGCGCAACCCGGCCTTCGCGCCAGAGGAAATCGAACGCGAACGCAAGCAAATGCTCGATGACTTGCGCGTTGCGCTGAGCCAGCCGGGGAGCATCGCGCGTCTCGTGGCGGCGCGTGCCGTGTATGGGGATGGCGCCTACGGCCACTCGGCCGGTGGCACGCCGACATCGTTGCCGCGCATCCAGCGCGACGACATCGTCAAGCTGCATGCCACGTTCTACCGTCCGGACAATGCCGTGCTCGTGTTCGCCGGCGACATCGAACTCGAACGGGCCGTGCAGCTCGCCGAGCACAGCTTTGGCGACTGGAAGGCGCCGGCAAGCGCGTTGCCGGCCGTTCCCGCGGCCCAGGGCAAGCGCACGCTCGCGCAAACCATCGCGATCGATCTGCCGGGAACGGGTCAGGCCGCCGTCACCGCCGTGCACGGCGGCATTGCGCGCAACTCGCCGGAGTATTACCCCGGCATCGTCGCCAATGCCGTGCTCGGCGGATCGTATTCAGCCCGGTTGAACGAGGAGATCCGGATCAAACGCGGCCTCAGCTACGGCGCGAACAGTGGGCTCGACACACGCCGCCAGGCCGGTTCGTTCGGCGGCAGTGCGCAAACGAAGAATCCATCCGCGGTTGAAGTCGCCGGCCTGCTGCTCGGTGAGTTCGAACGACTGTCCTCGGCGCCGCCGGATGCCGACGAACTCGCGGCGCGCAAGGCCACGCTGAGCGGCAATTTCGGCTTCTCCCTGGAAACCACGCGCGGTCTGCTCGGGCAGGTTGCAAATCTCGCCGTCTACGGCTTGCCGCTCGACGAACTCGCGCACTACCTGGACAAGGTGCAGGCTGTGACCGCCGATCAGGTGCGCACGTTTGCCCAGGTCCATCTGGATCGCGACGGCATGAGCGTGATCGTCGCCGGAGACGCGCAACAGTTCGCCGACGCGCTCGGCAAGGCCTACCCGAAGAGCGAGCGCTACACCATTGCCGGCCTCGATCTCGACAGCCCTTCGCTAAAGCCTGCTCCGAAATAGCACGGGCCTTTGCCCCATGCTGCCGGCAGTCGAGCATCTGCTCTAGGGCCAACGCTTAGCCTGCCGGGAGTGCTTCCAAGAAATCCCCCATGACCTACGACTACGTGATCGTCGGCGCCGGCTCGGCCGGTTGCGTGCTGGCGAACCGGCTCAGCGCGAATCCGAACAGCCGCGTGCTGTTGCTGGAAGCCGGGCCGCGCGACTGGCATCCGTTCATCCACATGCCGGCAGGCTTGGCCAAACTGGTCGGCAAGAAAGGTATCAATTGGGATTATTCCACCGAGCCTGAAGCGAACCTGGACAACCGCCAACTCTGGTGGCCGCGCGGCCGCGTGCTCGGCGGCTCGAGTTCGATCAATGCGATGTGCTACATCCGTGGCGTCGCCGACGACTACGACCAGTGGGCGCAAAGCACCGGCGATGAACGCTGGAACTGGCGCAACGTGCTGCCGTACTTCAAGCGCGCGGAAGGCAACACGCGCGGCGTCGACGAGTTGCACGGCAATGCGGGGCCGCTCGGCGTGCAGGATCTGCGCTATCACAATCCGTTGTCGCAGGCATTCGTCGATGCCGCAATCGCCAGCGGCCTTCCAGCCAATCGCGACTTCAACGGCGCGCAACAGGAAGGATTCGGCCTGTATCAGGTCACCCAACGCAACGGCGCGCGCTGTTCGACCGCGACCGGTTATTTGCGCTCGGCACGCGGCCGTGCGAATCTGCAGGTGCGCACCGGCGCCGTGGTCCAGCGCGTGCTGATGAGCGGCGAACGGGCAACCGGCGTCGACTATCGCCATCACGGCCGCCTGACCCGCGCCGAGGCGCGCGAAGTGATCCTCTGCGGCGGTGCCGTCAATTCGCCGCAACTGTTGCTGTTGTCCGGCATCGGCCCAGCCGACCATCTGCGCGCGAACGACATTCGTATCGCCCAGGATCTGCCCGGCGTCGGCGCGAACCTGCAGGATCACCTGGACATCTGCACGCTGCAGCGCTGCGTCCAGCCGGTCAGCTATGACCGCCTCAGCGATACGGCAGTCGCGCTGAAATACCTGTTGCGCCGCCAAGGCCCCGGCACTTCCAACCTCGCCGAAGGGGGCGGATTCGTGCGCAGCCGCTACGCGACCGACGGGCGTTGCGACCTGCAGTTCCATTTCATCCCGGCGCTGCTCGACGACCACGGCCGCAATCGCCTGCCGGGCTACGGCTACACGATGCACGCCTGCATGCTGCGCCCGAAAAGCCGCGGCTCGATCACGTTGAAATCGGCCGATCCGAATGCCAAGGCGGCGATTCGTGCCAATTACCTGAGCGATGCCGACGGCTACGATCTGCGCATGTTGATCGAGGGCGTGAAGCTCTCGCGCCAGATCTTCGCCGCCGCGCCATTCGATCCGTATCGCGGCGACGAGATATTTCCCGGCAACAGCGTGCAGAGCGACACCGACATCACTGCCTTTATCCGTCGCAAAGCCGAAACGGTCTACCATCCGGTCGGCACGTGCCGCATGGGAACGGACGACGATGCCGTCGTCGACTCTCAATTGCGCGTGCGCGGCGTCGGCGGCTTGCGTGTCGTCGACGCGTCGGTCATGCCGAATCTCCCGGGCGGCAACACGAACGCGCCGACGATCATGATTGCGGAAGTGGCGGCGGACCTGATTGCACGCTCTTAGCCCTCCCCCTCGACGGGAGGGTTGGGTGGGGTTGCTTCTGCGGCAGGATGCCGCCCAAACGGGGCCCCCTGTGGTGCGGCGAGGGTGTGGAGGAAAAGCCCGAAGGGTGGCGCGCAGGATGCGCGCCAGTTCGCTGCATGTACACGGACGTACATTCAGCGAACCCCGGAGCACCCTCGCGAAGTCGGAGGGCAGGATGCCCGGAGACCGCGCCACCGGGGGTGTGTTTCTTTGGTTACTTTCTTTGCACAAGCAAAGAAAGTAACCCGCTCGCCCGCAGGGCGAGTGGAAGCCTTGCACTTGAAAGAACAACAAAGAGCAGAGCTGGATTCCGGCTTTCGCCGGACCAACCCTCCCTCGAAGGGGAGGGTTAAAGCGCGAGTGGCGGCTACGCCGCCTGATCGAGCAGCGGCGGCAGGGGACAATGCAACGCCGCGCAAATCGTGCGCAGCAGCTCCGCCTCGGCAACCGTGATGACGCCGTCGGCGCCGACTGCCTGGGCGAGGCCGCGCACGACGAGTTCCTTCCCCGCAGGCGCGAGCTGGTCGAGCTTCATCAGCGCGCGGTCGAGCGCCAGCACCCACTCCTGCGGCGGCGCATAGGCCGGCATCGTGTCGGGCAAGACTTCATGCATTCCCAGCAGGTAGGCGCGTTGCGCGTCGGCCTCGTTGTCGGTGCCGTGTCGCGCGACGAGTGCGAACACATCGGCAAGGTCGGCTGTGCAGGCCGGGAGCTTCGCCGAACCCGAAGGGCGTGTCTTGGACGGATCGAGCGCATCGATGACCTGCACCGTGATCAGCTTGCCCAGGCAATACTCCTCGAGCTCGATGCGGCCATCGGCCTGCATCAACTGGTTCAGGGCGATCAGGAACGTCTGCAACTGCGGGCGCGGGCGCCGGCGCAACGCTGGAAAGGCGAGCTGTGCCAACGGCAGCCGCTGCAGCGCATGCAGCTGCGGCAGATCGCCCGCGAGTTGTTCGGTGCCGTTGCGCGTCTCGAGGTCAATGTATTTTTCCACAATGCCCAGCTGCCGGGACCGCACTGCCGGATCGGCATGCAAGGCCAGTGCGAAGATCAGCTGGATCGCGCGATCCACCGATCCTGCCGCCGCGCGCAGTCCTTCGGGCAAACTGGCGTGGATCGCGCCGGCATTCGTGAGATCGTTGCTGCTCAGCGTGCCGGTGTGTTGCGCGATCTGCGCGGCTGACAGGTTCAGCCGCGACTGGCCCTGCGGCAGGTCGCCCGGCTGCGTTGCCAGGCGCGGCGCCGCAGCGCGGCGCGGCACGGCGACCGCCGGTGCGAATCCGGCGATCGAAACTTCGGCGCCCTCTTCATCGCCGGTCTGCACCGGTTGCGACCAGGCGCGCGCGATGTCCTGGAATTCCTTCGGGTTGAATTGGGGGTCGAGCAGCTTGATGCGCTTGATCAGCGGCGGATGCGTGGCGAACAGGGCCGAGTAACCCACGCCGTCGCCGAACAGCATGTGCGCGACTTCTTCGGTCTCCGGGCTCGCCAGCTTCGAACCTTCAGCAAGCCCGCCGATCTTCTTCAGCGCGCCGCCGATGCCGAGCGTCTGGCGCGTGAACTGCACGGCCGACGCATCGGCCAGATATTCGCGCTGGCGCGAAATGCCGGCCTTGATCAGCCGTCCGAAAAAAACGCCGATGTAGCCGACCGCGAGAATCGCGATGCCGAACGCGACAGCGCCGCCGGAATCGCGGCTGCGTCCGGTGCCCTCGAGCAGCTTGCGTCCGGCGATGCCGATCACGAGGATGCCGAACAGCACGCCCATCAGGCGTATGTTCAGCCGCATGTCGCCGTTGAGCACGTGACTGAATTCGTGCGCGATGACGCCCTGCAGCTCGTCGCGCGTGAGCTTTTCCAGGCAGCCGCGCGTCACCGTGACTGCCGCGTCGGCCGGCGTGTACCCCGCCGCGAACGCGTTGATCGCCGCCTCGTCCTCGAGCACATAGATCTCCGGCACCGGCACGCCCGAGGCGATCGCGATTTCCTCGATGACATTGCGCAGACGCCGGTAGGCGAAGTTCGTCGTGTCGGCCGGCACCAGCGTCGCGCCGAGCTGTTGCGCGACGGCGCCGCCGCCGCTGCGCAGCGTCGAGATCTTGTACATCGTCGCCAGCCCGATGACGGCGATCACGAGCAGGCTCGACCAGACCATGACGTGCGGCTGCAGCGAGCTCACGTCGAGGCGGTGCTGCTTGTCGTGTCCGATCGCGCCAAAGGCGACCATCAGCACGACGTCGACGGCGAGGACGATGCCGGCAACCGCCAGGACGAACAGGATCAGCATGCGCCGGGATTGCGCGCGGGAGCGCTCCTGCTGGGCAAAAAAGTTCATTGGGGAGGGGCCAGGGACTAGGGGCCAGGGACTAGTAAGAGCAACGGAGCGTCGTACTGGGCCCCTAGCCCCTAGTCCCTAGCCCCTGCTCTTACGTGAAAGATACCTTCACCGCCTTGCGCGCCTCCGGCGCCTCGATCTCGAGCGGCGTCGCCGGGGTAAAGTTATACATGTTCGCCACGAACGAGTTCGGGAAGACTTCGCGCCGGTTGTTGTAGTACATCACGGCGTCGTTATATGCCTGGCGCGCGAACGCGACCTTGTTCTCGGTCGAGGTCAGCTCTTCTGAGACCTGCATCATGTTCTGGTTGGCCTTGAGGTCCGGGTAGGCCTCGGCCACCGCGAACAGCCGGCCCAGGGTCGCCGTCAGCTGGTTCTCGGCGCCGGTCAATTGCTGCATTGCAGCTGGGTCGCCCGGATTGGCCTTGGCGGCGGCCAGGCCGCTGACCGCGGCACCGCGCGCAGCTATGACGGCTTCGAGGGTTTCGCGCTCATGTTTCATGTAGCCTTTGGCGGTCTCGACCAGGTTCGGGATCAGGTCGTAGCGTCGCTGCAACTGCACATCGATCTGCGCGAACGAGTTCTTGTAGCCGTTTCGGGCGGTTACCAGTCCGTTGTAGATGCCAATGAAAAAGAAGATGATCGCGACGATGATGCCCAGCAGAATTAGCAAGCCCATAACACACGATTCCCTTTTTGGCGCTAACATGGCGCCCCGTGCAAAAAGCATAACATGAGCAGTTTGTGAATCGCTGCTCGCACGGGCGCACTGGAAGCACCGTGGCGTCAAAACT
>DASSGP010000076.1:0-8102 GCA_035693405.1 Rudaea sp.
GGCGACGAGGTCAAGACCGGCCAGTTGCTGTTCAAGATCGATCCGCGGCCCGCGCAGGCGGCTCTCGCGCAGGCGCAGGCCGCGCTGGCGAAGGACGAAGCGGCACGCGATCTGGCCAAGGCGCAGGTCGACCGCTACCGCCCCGTCGCCGACAAGGGATTCATCTCGGCCGACCAGATGCAGCAATACCTCACGGCATACAGTGCCGCCGCCGCGAGCGTCAAGGTCGACCAGGCCAACGTGGCGTCGGCGAACCTCACGCTTGGCTACACCGATATCTATGCGCCGATCAGCGGGCGGGCGGGGCGTATCCTCGTGCAGGCCGGCAACCTCGTGAAGGCGAACGACGTCAACGCGCTGATCGTGCTGAACCAGATTTCGCCGATCTTCGTCAATTTCGCCGTGCCGGGCCGTCTGGTCGATCGCGTGCGCACGGCGCAGGCGCAGGCGATACTGGACGTGCATGCGGCCTCCGACGGCGCGGCGGCGCCGGAAAGTGGACAACTGGCATTTGTGGACAATGCGGTCGATCCGGCGACGAATACGGTCAAGCTGCGCGCCAGCTTCGCAAATTCCGACCAGCATCTGTGGCCGGGGCAGTTCGTCAATATCACGCTGGTCGTCGGCAACGATGCCGAGGCGATCGTCGTGCCGGACGCGGCGGTCAAGGCCGGCCCGAACGGCAACTATGTGTTCGTCGTCAAGGCCGACAACAGCGTGGAACAGCGCTCAGTCAGTGTCGCCCGAACCGTTGCGAGCGAGGCGGTCATCGAAAAAGGATTGAGCGCCGAGGAGACGGTGGTCACCGACGGCCAGTCGCGTCTCGTGGACGGTACGAAGATCAAGCCGGTTGAGCAGACCGCGGCGAAGTAGGGACCGGCAGCAATGACATCCGTCTCCGAAATTTTCGTCCGCCGCCCCGTCATGACGACTCTCGTGATGGTCGGCATCCTCGTGTTCGGCATCGTCGCCTACAGGATGCTGCCGGTGTCGGACCTGCCGAACGTGGATTTTCCGACGATCCAGGTCAGCGCGACGCTGCCGGGCGCGTCGCCGGAGACGATGGCATCGGCGGTCGCGACGCCGCTCGAAAAGCAGTTCTCGACGATCCCGGCGCTCGATTCGATGACCTCGGTCAGCGGCATCGGCCAGAGCCAGATCACCTTGCAGTTCACGCTCGAACGCAACATCGACGCGGCCGCGCTCGATGTGCAGTCGGCGATCTCGGCCGCGCTGAAACAATTGCCGCCGACGATGACGACGCCGCCGACGTTCCGCAAGGTCAATCCGGCCGATGCGCCGATCTTCTTCGTCGGCATGAGCTCGAAGACGTTACCGCTGTCGAAGGTCGACGAATACGGCGAATCGCTGCTCGCGCAGCGGCTGTCGATGATCGATGGCGTCGCGCTGGTAAACGTGTATGGCTCGGCGAAGTACGCCGTGCGCATCGACCTCGACCCCGGGGCGATGGCAGCGCGCGGTCTCGGCATCGACCAGGTGCAGGCGGCGGTCAGCAGCGGCAACGTCGATCTGCCGACCGGCACGCTGTACGGCAGCAACCGCACCTACAATGTCATGGTCAACGGCCAGTTCGAGGCTGCCAAGCCGTTCGAGAGTCTGATCGTCAGCTACCAGAACGGCGCGCCGGTGCGGCTTGGCGACATCGGCCATATCTATGACGGCGTGCAGAACGACAAGCTCGCCGCCTGGGTCAACGGCACGCGCGGCGTGCTGCTGGCAATCCAGAAGCAGCCCGGCGTCAACACGATCGCGGTCGTGCAGCGCATCCGCGCCGTGTTGCCCGGATTCGAGAAACAGCTGCCGGCCGGCGTCGATCTGAAGGTGTTCTACGATCGCACCGAGAGCATCCGTGCCTCGGTCAACGACGTGCAGTTCAGCCTGTTCCTCGCGCTGATCCTGGTCGTGCTGGTCATCTTCCTGTTCCTGCGCAACCTGTCCGCCACGATCATTCCGTCGCTGGCCTTGCCGATGTCGATCGTCGGCACGTTCGCGATCATGTATCCGTTCGGCTACAGCCTCGACAACCTGTCGCTGATGGCGTTGACCTTGTGCGTCGGTTTCGTCGTCGACGATGCGATCGTCATGCTAGAGAACATCTCGCGCCACCTCGAGATGGGCAAGAGCGCGATGCAGGCGACGTTCGACGGCGCGCGCGAGATCGGCTTCACGATCGTGTCGATGACGCTGTCGCTCGCCGCCGTGTTCATCCCGCTGCTGTTCATGGGCGGCATCATCGGCCGCCTGCTGCACGAATTCGCCGTCACGATCGTCAGCGCCGTGCTGGTCTCCGGTTTCGTGAGCCTGAGCCTGACGCCGATGCTGTGCAGCCGCATGCTGAAGTCGCACCAGGGCGAGCGACACGGGCGCATGTACCAGTTCTTCGAACATGTGTTCGACGGCATGCAGGATTTCTACCGGCGCACGCTGCAGGTCTGCCTTGACCACCGGCGCATCGTGCTGTTTGCTTTCGGCCTGATCCTGGCCGCTACGGTCGTATTGTTCGTCGTCGTGCCGAAGGGCTTCCTGCCGAGCGACGACACGGGCCAGTTGTTCGCGTTCGACGAAGCCGATCAGGACATCGGCTTCGACGAGATGGCGCGCAAGCACAACGCGGCGGCGAAGATCATCCGCGAGGATCCGAACGTCGCCGGCGTGATGGCGTTCATGGGCGTGTCCGGCAGCAGCGCCACGCTGAACGTCGGGCGCATGATCGTCACCTTGAAGCCGCGCAGCGAGCGCGCCTCGCCGGACGAGGTGATCCAGGAGTTGCGCCCGAAACTGACCGGCATTCCCGGCTTCAAGGTCTACCTGCAGAACATCCCGATCATCCGCATCGGCGGACAGCTGACCAAGACGCAGTATCAGTACACGTTGCAGGATATCGATACGAAGGAGTTGTTCGCGTTCGTGCCGAAACTGGTCGATGCGATCGGCAAGCTGCCCGGTTTCCAGGACGTGACCAGCGATCTGCTGATCGCCTCGCCCCAGATGGACGTCAAGATCGATCGGGATGCCGCATCGGCTGCCGGTGTCACCGCCGCGCAGGTCGAGGGCGCGCTGTACACCGCGTTCGGGCCGCAGCAGGTGTCGACGATCTACACATCGATCGACCAGTACTGGGTGCTGATGCAGGTCGACCCGAAGCGGCAGGGCGATCCGAACGTGCTCAACCAGATCTACATCCACTCGAGCAACGGCCAGCAGGTGCCGCTGTCGGCGGTCGCGCACTTCGAGAAATCAGTCGGTCCGGCGACGATCAGCCATCTTGGCCAGGTGCCGTCGGTTACCGTATCGTTCAACCTCGCGCCGGGCGTATCGCTCAGCCAGGCGGTCGAGCGCATCGAAACTGCGGTGGCCAGGATCAGGATGCCGGATACGATCACCGGATCGTTCCAGGGCACGGCGCAGGCATTCCAGTCCTCCGTGGCCGGCATGGGCATGCTGCTGGCGCTGGCGATCTTCGTGATCTACCTGGTGCTCGGGATCCTGTACGAGAGCTTCATCCACCCGCTGACGATCCTGTCGGGCCTGCCGACTGCGGCATTTGGTGCATTGTTGACATTGATGCTTTTTGGAATCGATCTCAACCTGTACTCTGCCGTCGGCCTGATCATGCTGATCGGCATCGTCAAGAAGAACGCGATCATGATGATCGACTTCGCGGTCGAGGCCGAACGCGGCGGCAAGTCGGCCGAGGAGGCGATCTTCGAAGCCTGCCTCGTGCGCTTCCGGCCGATCATGATGACGAGCTTCGCGGCGCTGTTCGGCACGTTGCCGATCGCGATGGGCCTGGGCGCCGGCGCCGAATCGCGCCGGCCGCTCGGCCTGGCCGTCGTTGGCGGCCTGTTGACGTCGCAGGTGCTGACGCTGTATCTGACGCCGGTGATCTACCTGTACTTCGACCGCCTGCAGGAACGCCTGCGGCGGCGGCGTGGCCTGTCCGCGTCACCCGCTTCAGGCGCAGCGCGCGAGCTCGGCAGGATGGGTCATGCGCACGACTAGCTGCGCCGGATAGTCCGTCTCGCGAGCCGTTACAGCGGCAACCTCACCCGGATGACGCCGGGGTCGCCGAAATTCGGGTGGCGGCTGAAGCCGAGATGCTCGCACAGTTCGAGCATCGCGCCGTTCTCGGCAAGTACGTCGCCCCACAGTTCGGCAGCGCCAAGCGCCCGGCAGGCGGCGATCAGACGTTGCATGAGTAACGTGCCGACACCTTGCCCGGCGAACTGGTGCTGCACGACGATGGCGAATTCCGCGCTCTGCGTTACCGGATCGATGAAGGCGCGCGCGACGGCGTGGATTTCCGGTTCGTTGTGTTCCGGCGGCCGCTCACGGCCATCGATGGCCTCCGCGGCACTTGGGCTCCTGTCCGGCGCGTCGATGAGCACGAGCGCGACGGCATGCTGGCGATCGATGTCGCACAACTGGCGCGCGAGCGCTTCGGGAAGTTCGGTGAGCGGATGCAGGAAGCGAAACCGCACTTCCTGCGCAGTCAAGCCGGCAAAGCCGCGCTGCAGCGCCTCGAAGTCATCCGGATGAATGTCACGCAGCAGCAGGCGCACGCCATCGTGGGTGATGAAGGTTTCGCCTTCGGGCGGCGGCGCGGCTCGCGCCACATCGGTGAAAGCGGCTTGCCGTCCGGAATAGCCCAGATAGAGCTTTTCCTTGCGGCGGCGCGTATTTGCTAGAGTGTCCATGGTTGCAACCTTGCCCGGCGCTTTTAGAGCTGGCCACCTATCGGTGGTGCTTATTCAGCGCCAGTCAAGGCCTAATGTGCCAGCGCAGGCTATCGCCGTCGAACGCCATGACCCCTCAAGAACTCGAAACGCTCTGCAAGGACTGGCCGGGCGTCGCCAGCAGCATCAAGTGGGAAGACGACCTGGTCTTCACCGTTGCGGCGAAGATGTTCGCAGTAGTCGGCTTGCGTGGTCCGCACAGCGGCCGGCTTTCGTTCAAGGTCGACAAGGACCGCTTTCTCGAGCTGACCGATCAGCCGGGCATGATCCCGGCGCCGTACATGGCGCGCGCGTTCTGGGTGTCGATCGTCGAACCGGAGCGCTTCGCGCGCGCCGAGATCGAGGCGTTCGTGCGCCGCTCGTACGAACTCGTGCGCGCCGGTCTGTCGAAGAAACTACAGGCAAAGCTTGGTGCAGGTTGAAGGTCTCCCAAAGGGCAGCCGGCATTGAGTTTCAGCCGCGCTCTTCGAGCCCCTCCCCCTTGATGGGGGAAGGGTTGGGGAGAGGGTGAAAACGAAGCCAGCGGCGTCTTTGACGCCATCCCCTCTCCCGTCGTGCTGCGCCGGGCAGGAGCCCAAGTGCCTTGAAGGCCATGGATGGCCGAAAGAGGCCGCACGCCGACCTCTCGCACAAGGGGAGAGGTATGCAACTACTCGACGCGCAGATTGTGTTGGATACCCAACTCGGTGCCTTCAGGAATAAGCAAACTCAGCGCTTCATCTGCGCGAACGTCACGAAATGCCCACCCGGCTCGCGATAGCCGATCTCGGTCGAACCATAAAACGTTTCGCGCCGGGGCATCACGATTTCGAATCCTTGCAGCGCAGAAGCCAGGGCATCGATATCGCTCACTTCGACAAAAAGGAACGTCTTGTCGTTGTCGAAGGCGGCGTTGTGCGCGGTGGAATCCTTGGCCAGGGATGCGCTGGTCTGATACATGACCTCGACCGCACCGTTCGTCAGTATGACGAAGCCGAGGCGTTCGCCGTCCGGGACCTCGATCGGTCGTTCGAACCCGAGGCGCTCCTGCCAGAACGGCAGGCTCGGCTCGATCGCGTCGACGATCAATACCGGCGTGGACTTTCTGATCTGGGTCGTTGCCATTGCGATTCTCCGGGGCGACCCAACGAATGGGTCATGAGCGCGATGCGTGGCGATGATAAACTCCTCTGCTGACAGCGTACTGGCAGGAATCCTGCAGCGGTACCGACTCGGGCTCTGGGGGCCGTCGCAGCTGTTCAGGGGTGTGTACACTCAATGCTCCCTGCGCCCCGGCGAAGCGCAAACGCTTATTCGCGCACGATATTTTTGAGGCTGATCACGGATGTCCGGCAAATCCGACTCACTGAAAACGATCTTCTACGCGCTCGGCGCGAACTTCGCGATCTTCGTGTCGAAGCTCGTCGCGGCGCTGATGACCGGTTCGGGTGCGATGATGGCCGAAGCCGTGCATTCGCTCGCCGACTGCGCGAACCAGGGCCTGCTGCTGATCGGCATGCGTAATGCCAAGCGCGCTCCCTCGGCAGAGCATCCGCTGGGATTCGGCAAAGCCATTTATTTCTGGTCGTTTCTTGTCGCGCTGCTGCTGTTCAGCGTCGGCGGCACGTTTTCCTTCTACGAGGGCATGCACAAGCTGGATCATCCCGAGCCGCTGCGTTCGCCGTGGATCGCTGTGGGCGTACTCGTCTTCGGTCTCATCGCCGAGGCGTTTTCGATGTGGGGCTGCATGCGCGAGGTCAACAAGGCCCGCGGCGATACGAACCTCTGGCGCTGGGTACGCACGAGCCGGCAAAGCGAATTGATCGTGGTGTTCGGCGAAGACCTCGCCGCTCTGGTTGGTTTGGCGATCGCGCTGGCCGCCGTGGTCGCGACGATGCTGACCGGCAATCCGGTGTACGACGCCATCGGCTCGATCGCGATCGGTGCGTTGCTCGGCCTGATTGCCGTGTTCCTGGCACGGCAGGTTTCCAAGCTGCTGGTCGGCAAGAGCGCGGAGGCCGGCATGCGCGAAGCGATTGCCGATTTCGTGCGCGCGCAACCGGATGTCGAACAAGTGTTCAACCAGATCACGCTGCAGCTCGGTCCCGACATCATGGTCGCCACGAAGGCGAAGATGTGTGGCAACCTGTCAGGTCGCGAACAGGTCGAGGCGATCAACCGCGTCGAGGCCGCGATGAAAGCGCAGTTTCCGGAGATCCGCTGGTCGTTCTTCGAGCCGGATATAGAAGACTGATTTGTTTCACGGCTTGATCGGCGCCGGCAATGCAGCGGTGTCGATTCCCATTGCGTCAGCGTTATGGAAGGACAGACATGCGAGCGTTCTTCGCCTTCGCGCTTTCTCTGACAGCGTCCACTGCGGCAGGCGCCGGCGCGGACTGGACCGCTTACGGCGGCGATGGCCGCGGGCAGCGGCATGCGCCTGCAACGCAGATCACGGCGCAGAACGTCGAGCGTCTCGAACTGGCCTGGAGTTTCCGTACGGGCGAACTCGGTCAGGGCTTCATTCGCGCGCCTGATGCACTGACGTTCGAGGCTACGCCTCTGCTGATCGGCGACACGCTCTACTTCGATACGGCCACGGGCAAGGCGTTCGCGCTCGACGCAACGACGGGAAAGGAGCGCTGGCGCTTCGACGCGCAGGTCGATCCGGGCCGTTACTATTCGGAAATGACCTCACGCGGCGTCAGCTACTGGCGCGACGCACAAGCGCCGGCTGGCGGTTCTTGCGTCGAACGAATCCTCTTCGCCACGATAGACGCGCGGCTGTTCGCACTGGACGCGCGCACCGGCGAGCGCTGCGCGGATTTCGGCGATGCGGGTGAAGTTGCGCTGTGGAAAGGTGTACGTTTGCGCAGCCGTGCGGACTATAACGTGACTTCTCCGCCGGCGATTGCCGGCGACGCCGCCATCGTCGGCTCGGCGATCGGCGACAATCGTGGAACGGACCTCGAACTCGGCGTCGTGCGCGCATTCGACGTGCGCAGTGGAAAGCAGCTATGGCATTGGGATCCGGTTCCGCGCACGGCAAAGTTGCCGGTCGACGCCGCCAATCCGGAGTTCGCCGATGTCGAGGCGCAGCAGGCGCGCTGGACCGGTGCCGCGAACGCGTGGGCGCCGTTCGCGGTCGATGTCGAACGCGGCCTGGTTTTCATTCCGACGGGGTCCGCGAGCCCCGACTTTTTTGGCGGGGAGCGTCCTGGCGATGATCACTGGGCGAATTCGATCGTTGCGCTGCGTTTCGCGACTGGCGAGTTCGTCTGGGGCCGCCAGCTCGTACATCACGACCTGTGGGATTACGACGTTTCCTCGCAGCCGATGCTCGTCGACCTCGAACGCGATGGCGTG
>DASSGP010000077.1:0-3264 GCA_035693405.1 Rudaea sp.
CCGGCGCCCCAGCGCGTATCGATTCGGCCGAACAGCTTCTTGAACAGGCGCGAGAGCTTTCCGCGCTGCGTCTTGCGCAACTTTTCGTCTTCGCTCGTGAGCCAGGCGACCTGGATCACGCGCCGTTCGCCCTCGAACGGAAGGTGGCCATGAAAAGACTTGTCGGAACGTTTGAATACGGCCAAATTGCCGTACAGAGGCTTGAGCTCCGGCGCGACAAGACTGTCGACGTCATCGACACGGCCGAGGAAGCGCAGGCAACCATCGCTGGTGTCGGGCCACGACTGGTTCAGATAGAGCAGGGCGGTTGCGACCTTCGACCGGCTGTCGGTATGGATCGTGCCGTGGCGTTTGTTCAACGCCCGGCAGAGCGTGACCAGCGTCGGGTACTGGCCGAGATTGTCGATGCCTAGGCGCCTGCCAACGGCGGTCGCGACGGCCGGGTCGATCAGGTCGGCGACCAACCGGTTGACGCTCGGCCCGCAGTCGCTTTCTTCATACGGGAAAAAACCGGCGCCGGCGTACTTCGGGAAGTCGCGTTCGAGGTCGCTGGCGGCACCAGCGGGCAACTGTTCGCGCGCCACGATAAAGCAGAACGGTTCCGTTCGGACCACCGTATCGGCGCGATCCAGCCGTGACGGATCGAACAGCGATGGGGTTGTAGTGATAGCGGGGGCGCTGGACATGAATAGACTCTGCGCAAACAGGCGCTATTGTACCGCCGGCCGCGGTGGACAGAGGACGTGGACGACCGGTATCATTCCGTCTCGCCCGTAACCTCTCCCCACGGACTGGTGCCAACCAGCCCGCGGGTCGGCTTGCACCTTGAGGTTGCGTCATGCTTCCAGGATCAGGCGATCTGATGACACCGGCAATCCTCGCACTCGCAGACGGCAGCTTGTTCCGCGGAATTTCGATCGGTGCGGAAGGCGAAACCGTTGGCGAGGTGGTGTTCAACACGGCCATAACGGGTTACCAGGAAATCCTGACGGACCCTTCTTACGCTCGGCAGATCGTCACTCTGACGTATCCGCATATCGGCAACACCGGCTGCAACGAAGTCGACGAAGAATCCGCGCGGGTCCATGCCGCGGGCCTCGTGATTCGCGACCTGCCGCGTCTGGCGAGCAACTGGCGCTCGCAGGAGACCCTGCAAGCCTATCTGCGCCGCCACGGCATCGTCGCCCTGGCCGACATCGACACGCGCCGGCTGACGCGCATCCTGCGCGACAAGGGCGCGCAGGGCGGCTGCATTCTTGCCGGCCCGGACGTTTCCACCGATCACGCGCTCGCGGCCGCGCGCGGGTTTCCCGGACTCAAGGGCATGGATCTGGCCAAGGTCGTCAGCGTGCGCGATAGCTATCGCTTCGACCGTGGCAGCTACGACCTCGATAGCACCGCCTTCGCGCCGCTCGCGCGCCGGCACCGCGTCGTTGCCTACGATTTCGGCGTCAAGCGCAACATCCTGCGCATGCTGGTCGATCGTGGTTGCGAAGTCACCGTGGTGCCGGCACAGACGCCGGCAGCCGAGGCGCTCGTGCACAAGCCTGACGGCGTGTTTCTCTCGAACGGTCCCGGTGATCCGGAACCGTGCGACTACGCAATCGCCGCGGCGCGCGAATTCGTGAAACGCCAGATTCCGTTGTTCGGCATCTGCCTCGGCCATCAGATTCTCGGACTGGCCGTCGGCGGGAAGACCGTGAAGATGAAGTTCGGCCATCACGGCGCGAATCATCCGGTCATCGACCTCGCCAGCGGGCGGGTCATGATCTCGAGCCAGAACCACGGCTTCGCTGTCGACGAAGCGTCGCTGCCTGGAAACGTCGAGGTCACGCATCGATCGCTGTTCGATGGCTCGAACCAGGGCATCCGCGTGCTCGATGCGCCGGCCTTCAGCTTTCAGGGCCATCCCGAGGCCAGTCCCGGACCGCACGACGTTTCGGCATTGTTCGACCAATTCATTCGCCAGATGGAGGCGCGCGCGGCTGCCGCGGCGTAATCACGATGCGCACACAACCCACGATGACTTTGAAAATCTTTACCGTCGCACTCATGCTCGGTGCAGCCACGATTGTGAGCGCCGCCAGTCCACCGGCCACGCCAGCGGCGAAGGCCAAAAAGGCCGAGGCGGAGCCGATCGGGAACACTGTGCCTTATGACGAACTGCACCTGCACATCGGCGAACACGTGATCGTCCACACTACGTTCAAGACGACGCGGACCGGTGTGCTGACGCAGGTGTCGAATACGCAGTTGACGCTGGGCATCGAAACGGCGGGCGGATCGACCGAACTGACGATGCCGAAAAACACGATTATCAGCGTGGCACTGGCTGCAGCGGCGCCGGCGCCTCAACCCGGGACGCCCAGTGCCAAAAAGAACTGACCTCAAGTCGATCCTGATCATCGGCGCCGGTCCGATCGTCATCGGCCAGGCCTGCGAGTTCGACTATTCCGGCGCGCAGGCGTGCAAGGCGCTGAAGCAGGAAGGCTATCGCGTCGTCCTCGTCAATTCGAATCCGGCGACGATTATGACCGATCCGGAAACGGCCGACGCGGTCTATATCGAGCCTATCAACCGGCACACGGTCGAACGCATCATCGCCAAGGAGCGCCCCGACGCACTGCTGCCGACGATGGGCGGTCAGACCGCGCTGAACTGCGCGCTCGACCTGGCCGACAATGGAATTCTGGAAAAGTACAACGTCGAGTTGATCGGTGCCTCGCGCGAGGCGATCCGCATGGCCGAGGACCGCGAGTTGTTCCGCCGCGCAATGATCGAGATCGGCCTGGATTGCCCGCGCGCCGAGGTCGCCAAGTCGCTCGAGCAGGCGCTCGAATCGCAGCTCAAGGTCGGATTCCCGACGATCATCCGGCCGAGCTTCACGCTCGGCGGTTCCGGCGGCGGCATTGCCTACAACCGCGAGGAGTTCGTCGAGATCGTCGGCCGCGGGCTCGAGTTGTCGCCGGTGCACGAAGTCCTGATCGAAGAGTCGGTGCTCGGCTGGAAAGAGTTCGAGATGGAAGTCGTGCGCGACACCGCCGACAACTGCATCATCGTCTGTTCGATCGAGAACCTCGATCCGATGGGCGTGCACACCGGCGACTCGATCACCGTCGCGCCGGCGCAGACGCTGACCGACAAGGAATACCAGCGCCTGCGCGATGCCAGCATCGCCGTGCTGCGCAAGATCGGCGTCGACACCGGCGGCTCGAACGTGCAGTTCGGCGTGAACACCGAGAACGGCCGCGTCGTCGTCATCGA
>DASSGP010000078.1:0-16195 GCA_035693405.1 Rudaea sp.
ATCGAGCGCAACACGAGCTGGTCGCAGGAATTCAAGTTGTCCGGCCACAACGACCGCGCCGACTGGGTCGCCGGCGCCAGCTACTATTACGATAACGCCCGGCAGGAAAGCCAGCTGAACCTGTTCACCGACAGCCTCGACACCGTGATCCGCAACCTGTCGCCGGAGCCGGTATCGCCCGATGACACGGTGTATGGCTTCCTCAGCAACTATGTCCTGACGCCGAACGGCCTGCCGAGCCTGCTCGGTCTGCCGTGGCAGGAAAGCATGTTCAACCAGAACAAGTCGCGTGCCTACGCGGCGTACGGCGACGTGATCTGGCATCTGACCGATCGCCTCAACCTGACGACCGGCGTCCGCTTCACGCGCGACGAGCGCGAGTTCAGCTGGTACAACCCGTTCCGCACTGCCACTCAGCTCGACGCAACGCTGGCCGGGCTGCAGGCCGCTGGCTTCTTCGAGATTCCGGGTGTGCCGCCGATCGAAGCGCTGCAGGCGCCGCTGTACCAGCCGGGCACCAACGGCAACGTCGAGTTCAACACGCTCGCATCGACCGGCGCGCCGCTGGTCGTCAGCAACAGCTGGAACGACACGAGCCCGCGCGTGGTGCTCGACTACAAGCTCACGCCCGACATGCTGATCTACGGGTCCGTGACCAAGGGCTACCAGGCCGGCGGCTACAACTTCGCGCTGCCGGGCTCGCACTACGATCCCGAAACCGTCTGGAACTACGAGGCCGGCCTCAAGAGCTATTTCCCGGAGCAGCACCTGCTCTTGAATGCCTCGGTATACTATTACCGTTATACCAATCTGCAGTCGCTGTCGCTGGTCTCCAACGGCAACGGCAACCTCCCGCTGTATCTCGTCACGATCAGCGACCAGGACGCCAAGGGTCTCGAGTTCGAAGCGCACTGGCAGGCGACCGACGGCCTGCGCCTGAACCTCGTCGCCGCTTATATCGACGCCGAGTACAGCAACTACACGACCTCCAGCGGCGTCGATCTGGCCGGACAGCCGACCGGCGAACCGACGTGGTCGATGGCGGCCGGCATGGACTACGTCTGGCACAACGTGTGGAGCGGCGACCTGGACTTCACGCTGCAGCACGCGTATCGCGGCAAGACGCGCTGCAATTCCGACTCGTACGTGCAGGGCTCGTGCGTTCCGAACCCGGCGTTCAAGATCGGCACGGCCACCAACCGCACCGACCTGCGCCTGGGCTGGTCCGGCGCCGGCACGCCGTGGAGCTTCGCCGTGTTCGTCAACAACGCGTTCGACAACCAGTACGTCACCGGCATCAACAACATCACCTCGACGACCCTCGGCACGCCGTTCGTCAACATCACCCCACCGCGCTCGTACGGTGTCGAGGCGGCTGTGCATTTCTGAGATCTGAAGCGACCGTTTCTCACCTCTCCCACTGGCGGGAGAGGTCGGCGCGGCTCCGCTGCGCCGGGTGAGGGTGGCCTCTCCGAAGGGCAGTAACTTTTCCAAGCGCCACCCTCACCCCAACCCTCTCCCGCCAGCGGGAGAGGAGGCAAGAGCGAACTTCGGTCAGCCCTTCAATGCGCCTCGGCCGTCGCCGGCGCCGCATTCGGCGCCGGGCGGCAGAACGGCACCATCACCAGCGCGACGATGAACAGCCATGCCATCTGCCGGAACACTTCGTTGAACGAGGTCGTCAGCGCATAGCGCGAAACCACGCGCGCCAGTTCGCCCTGCGCCAGCAGTAGCGAATGTGCCGCGTCGGTCGTGACCTGGCCGAAGCGGCCGGCCAGTTCGGCGATCATGTCCGGCGCGTGGCGGCCGGCTTGGCCGAGGCTCTCGCCCATGCGCGCCACTTGTATACGTGTGTAATCCTGCAGCCAGGTGTTGACGACCGCGATGCCGACCGCGCCGCCGAGGTTGCGCATCAGGTTGAACAGACCCGAGGCATAGCGCAGTTCGGCCATCGCGAATCCGCCCAGCGCAAGGTTCACGCTCGGCACGATGCACAACATGATCGCAAATCCGCGCAGCACCTGCGGCAGAACGAACGCGGCGAAGCCCCAGTCAGGCGTGAGGTCGGACGTGAACCACAGGCTGGCCGCGAACAGGCTCAGGCCGGCTGTGATCATCCAGCGCGGATCAATGCGCTGCGACAGTCGCGCGGCTACCACGACACTGAAGATCTGCGCGATGCCGGTGACGAACACGGTCGTGCCGATCTGCAGGCTGTTGTAGTCGCGCACGCGGCCGAGGAATACCGGAATCAGGTATGTCGCCGAGTACAGGCCGAAGCCGATCACGAGGTTGAACACGCAGGCGAAGACGAACGTCGGATTGCGAAACGGCGTCAGCTTGACGACCGGGCCGTTCGAATTGAACGAGCGCTCGAGAAAAAGCAGGAATGCGACCAGGGATATCCAGCCGGCGGTCGCGATCGACGAATCGCCGAACCAGTCGTAACGCGGGCCTTCTTCGAGCACATACTCGAGGCCGCCGAGGAACACCGCCATGGCGGCCAGGTGCGCATAGTCGATCCGCTTGAGCATCGGCAGATCCGGCCGATCGACCCGGATCAGCGCGATCGACGCCAGCGTCACCGCGATGCCGGGCACGATGTTGACGTAGAAGATCGAGCGCCAGCCGAATGCATCGGTCAGCCAGCCGCCGACGGTCGGTCCGAGCGTCGGGGCCAGCACCGACACCATGCCGAGGATCGCCGGAATCATCGCGCGCTGCGGTCCGGAGAACAGGGCAAAGCCTGTGGCGAAAACGGTCGGTATCATCGCGCCGCCGACGAAACCCTGGATCACGCGGAACGCGATCATCGAATCGATGTCCCACGCCGCTCCGCATAGCGCGCTGGCCAGCGTGAACAATCCGGCCGACAGCGCGAACAGCCAGCGCGTCGACAGCGCCTGGGCGAGAAACGCCGAAAACGGAATCATCACGAGCTCGGCCATCAGATAGCCGGTCTGCACCCAGCTGATTTCCTCCGGGCCGGCCGACAACCCCGCCTGCACGTCGTTCAGCGATGCTGCGACGATCTGGATGTCGATCAGCGCCATGAACTGGCCAAACGCCATGACCGCGAAGATCAGGTACTTGCGCGCCGTCGGCAAGTCGATGGGCGCCACGATCGGCGCCGCTGCGCGCACCGCCGTCGCCTTGCTGGCCATCATCATCGTTGCGCTCATGTCGACCTCTTGCAATACGTTTGATTCGATAGTATGATAGCGATCATACAAAGAGGACGCAAGCGATGCGCTACGACGCCGACCACAAAGAAAAGACTCACGCGAAGCTGTTGAAGGCTGCGGCCAAGGCTGTCCGCGCAGAAGGACCGCATCGCGTCGGCGTGGCTGCGGTGATGGCGGATGCCGGCCTGACCCATGGCGGTTTCTATGCGCACTTCGCTTCGAAGGACGCGCTCGTCGCCGCTGCGATCGGGCAGATGTTCGAAGAGGCGCGCACGCGCTTCCTGCACGAGACGCAGGAGCGCACGCCGGCGCAGGGCCTGATCGCCTACATCGATTTCTATCTGTCGGCCGCGCACCGCGACGCGCGGCGCAGCGGCTGTCCGATCGCCGCGCTGGCCTCCGACCTGCCGCGGCTGAAGAAGCCGGCGCTCGAACAATTCGCGGACGGCGCGGCGCGCCTGCGGGCCGCGCTCGCGGACAAACTCGCGCAGCTTGGTCACGCCGATGCCCAGCAGGAAGCAAGTTCGGCCATGTCCGAACTCGTCGGCGCCTTGTCACTGGCGCGCGTCGAACCGGACGCGAAGCGCTCCGATGCGATCCTGGCCGATTCGCGGCGCGCGCTCAAGCGGCGTTTGAAGCTGGAGCATTGACGACAGGGCTGCATTCGCGATTTGCACAAGCCGAACCTCCGGTAGCGTGTTCGAAGGAATTTCGAGATGAGTGACAAAAGCAAGCCAATTGGTCCGATAGCGGTTCTGCCGGTCGCGGATACGAAGAAGGCCAAGCCGGTGTTTTCGCGCAAGGCCGTCATCGCGGTCGGCGTCGCGATTGCATTGGGCGCCGGCGGCGCGCTCTACATCGCAACGCCGAAATCCGCCGTCTCGACCGACAACGCCTACGTCCAGGCCGACAGTTCGATCATCGCGCCGAAAGTGCGCGGCCTGATCGCCGAGGTGCTCGTGCGCCACAACCAGCCGGTGAAGCGTGGCGATCCGCTCGTGCGCATCGATGCCGAAGAATTCGATGCGCGAGCCGCTTCCGCCGCGGCGGCGCTGCAGGACGCTCAAGCGAAGGAACAGGGCGCGCGCGCGGCATTGATCAGCCTCGATGCCGAAGAACAACTCGCGGCGTCGAACATCCGCGCATCGCGCACGTCGATCCGCTCGGCCGACGCGCAGAGTGAAAAGGCGCAAGCCGACCGCCAGCGCTTCGACGACCTGGTCAAGACCGGAGCCGTCGCGCGCCATGACGCCGACCAATACCGCGCCGCGGCGATCAGCGCCCAAGCCGATGCCGAGCGCAGCCGCGCGCAATTCGACGTCAGCCGCGATCAGGCCGCGGTGACGCGGGCCCGGCGCGCGACGCTGCAGGCGAATCTCTCACAAGCCGGAGCAGCTGTGTCCGCGGCGAAGGCTGCGCTCGACCTGGCGCAGCAGGATCAGCAGCACACGCTGATCCGTGCGCCGATCGACGGCGTCGTCGGTGATCGCCAGGTCGAACAGGGCGACTACGTCCAGCCCGGCACGCGCCTGCTCACGATCGTGCCCGTCGCTGCGCTCTACGTCGTCGCGAACTTCAAGGAAACGCAGACTGCGCGCATGACCGCCGGCCAGCCGGCAACGATCGAAGTCGACGCACTGCCCGGCGTCGCCCTGAAAGGCGAAGTCGAAAGTTTCGCCCCGGGCTCCGGTTCGCAATTCTCACTGCTGCCATTCGAACCGGGCACGGGCAACTTCACGAAGGTCGTGCAGCGCGTGCCGGTGCGCATCCGCTTCGAGCCGGGTCAGTTGCCGTCGCTGCTGTCGCTGCGTCCGGGCCTGTCGACGACGGTGACGGTGCGTCTGGACAAGCAACACGGCATCGCGGACCGCAGTATCGCGCAGGACCCGGTGCCAGCTCTGGCGGCGACCACAAGCATCAAACCGTGAACCATTGCGCTCACTAATATGATGCGCATCATATATATATAACCAACGTGGAGAAACGCAAATGAACATCAAAGGCAAAGTCGCGCTGGTCACTGGCGCCAATCGTGGACTCGGACGTGCGTTCGTGCAGGAGTTGCTCGCGGCGGGCGCGAGCAAGGTGTACGCAGCCGCGCGCGATCCAGACAGCATCGATTTGTCGACAGGCCTCGCGGAGTCATCCGCGGCCTCCAGGGTCGTGCCGATCAGGCTCGACGTCACCAATCCGGATGACGTCAGCGCCGCCGCGAAAACGTGCGCCGATGTGGACCTCGTGATCAACAATGCCGGCATCTTGCGCGGCGCGCCGATCGCGTCGTTTGGCAACGTGCACGAGCTGCGCGACGAGATGGATACGAATTTCTTCGGCACGCTGGCCGTGAGCAATGCATTCGCTCCGGTTCTCAAAGCCAGGGGCGGTGGTGCGCTAGTGAACATCCTGTCCGTGCTGAGTTGGGTCAGCTTGCCGGGCACGGCGCTGTACAGCGCTTCGAAGGCCGCCGCCTGGTCGCTGACGAACGCGCTGCGAAAGGAGCTGCGCGAGCAGGGCACTCTCGTCGTGGGTGTGCACGTAGGCTACATGGATACCGACATGGTTGCCGGCATACAGGCGCCGAAATCCCAGCCGGCCGATGTTGCGCGGCAGGTGCTGCGCGCGATCGCGATTGGCCAGGAAGAAGTGCTGGCCGACGAGATCTCACGGCAGGTCAAAGCCGGGTTGTCGAGCGATTCGCCGGCCTATCTGGCCGCCTGACGAACGCAAGAACGGCGCCAAGCCTCTGTCTTCCATGAGAGAGGCTGCGGGGAGCTTCGCTCGCAAGGGAGAAGCGAAACGGCGTGTCCAGGCGGCTGCGCCGCACGCCGCTCAATGCGCCTTCTGCAGTTCGACAACCACGACCTCAATCGGCTTGTCGCCCATGTTGACGTCCTGGTGCCGCGTCCCCGGCGCGTTCGCAGGCAGCCAGTAAGCCTTGCCCGTTTCCCACTCATGGGTTTCGCTCGGGCCCGTCTCCTCGAGCACTTTCATCGTCCCGCCCTTCAACGCAACGATGACTCGCGGATGCTCATGCCGGTGCAGCGGCAACGGATTGTTCGGCAGCACCAGCGACTTCCAGACTTTCACCTCGGCATTCTCGAACAACTGCTCGCGACCCGTCTGCGTCACCGTCTGCGCGAAAGCGAAACCTGCAACGAATGCGATCGGCACCAGCGCCACTGCGATTTTCCCGATCATTCTATGTCTCCTCATTGAACCGTACCGGCGTGATGGCTGGTCCGTACTCGTTGCGACGGCTCAATCGCACTCGTCGGAATGACTCAACCGTCGCACGAACTCCAAATTGCTCGTCATCCCGGCGAACGCCGGACTGCGGAGGCAGGATGCCGAAGCGAACATTCGCGTAGCGAATGGCCCGTGAGGGCACGCCGCAGGAGCGGCGTGTCATCCAGCTCCTTGCAATTTTCTCAAGACATCCAATGCCAGCAACGAAAATCGCGCCTGCATTTCCGCCACACCCATACCGCCGCAGAGGTATATCCTAACCCCCACCCCGAAACTACACCGCGAAAAGCGCACCAATCGCGCCCCACCGGAGCCCAATCATGCGCCTCCTCCTCACCCTGATCTTCCTGCTCTCACTGACAACCACAACCCACGCCGCGGGCAATACCCAATCCGCCCTGCAACAACGCTGCGTCGCCGCCATCGCCGCGAGCGGCCAGCCCGCCAACATCAAGGCGCTGAAGCAAACGGCGATCCCGATGGGCGAGAGCGGATTCCTGTTCCAGTTCACCGCCGCCGACGGCGGCACGTTCTCCTGCCAGATCTGCGACGACGGCAATCCAGCCAACCACGCCTGCGGCTCGATCGGCCTCGAACTGTCCTTCCGGCCGAAGGACGGCGAGATGCAACAGTTGCCGGCCGAACTCGACAAGAAGTGCACATACTTCCTGCAAAAAGAACTCAGGCCGCCCGGTGCACGGCCGTTCATCGACCAAACGATCGTCAACCGCATCCACCTCACACCCGACCACAGCGACAAGAGCTGGGTGTACCAGATGGAGTACGACGGCAACCCCTACCGCTGCGTAATCCGCAAAAGCGACGGCAACTTCCGCGTCGAAAGCAAGAAGGGCGACGACTGGCGCCCCATCGCCGGTGGCGTGTTGTTTTAGTCTTTTGGCTCGTCATCCGAGCGAAAGCTGTTAGCCCTCCCCTTCACGGGGGGGGTTGGGTGGGGATGGTGTTAAATTAAGTGCTCAAACATTCGCACAAACGAAGGGGAACCCAAATGCTCCTCCCAACCCTGGCAACCATGCTCCTCACGGCAGCCCCCCAAGCCACCCACTCCCAAGCCGAACGCTGCGCCCACAACCAGGCCCAAGGCGAAATGATGTGCGTCAATCGCCTCGGCCACTGCATGGACCTGAGCGTCGACGGCCAGAAAACAACGGCGCTCACCGACGAAGCCACCGCCAAGCGCATCAACGCGATCAAGCACGACCAGGACGTTTGCTGGCAACTTTCCCAACCAGTATCGACCAAGCTTCGCGCCGAAGCCAAAGCCGGCGGCATCTTCCCTTCATTTCTCGGCAAGATCGAGAAAATCTCAGTCAATGTCTACGAACTCGACGCATTCGATCCCAAAGTCGACAGCCGCCTCGACGACATCAACGGCGCAGAAATGGTCGCCGACGGCGATCCGAACGGCACCTGGCAACTGAAAAGCGAACGGCCGCTCAAGGCCGGCGAGTACGTCATCGTGTTTCGCGCGTTTGGGGAGGGGAATTGGGATAAGCAGGCGGTGTTGTTGACGCTTGATCCGAAGTTGGCGCCGGGGGCGGCGGACAAGGCTGGGGCTGGAAAGTAAAGGCTCGAGCAGTTCACGACGGCAGCATGAGGCTTCGTTGCGGCAACGCAACTTGACCGGATTTGGTCAGCGGGACGAGCATCGCATCGGCGCTAGCGATCACGATGTCCGTGGATCGCGCTGTTGAATGTTCCTCCAACCAGGAAGGAGAACCCGCATGTCCTGCACCTGCTTCATCATCCCCCCCGACGTCCTGAAAAAACTCGCCTCCGATCGCAACCTGTCGGACAAGGTTCGCGCAGCCGCGCAGAACACCGCGAAGATCAGCACGGCGATGCGCAACATGCGCGAACAGGCACTCGCGTTGACGGTCGCCGCGGGCGCGGCAGCGCGCCCGATGCGCGCGCTGGCCAAGGCACCGGAGATCACGGTGTACGATTGCAAGCATCATCAAACGCTGCCGGGCGCGCTCGTGGCGAAGCCGGGCACGTCGAAGGATGCGACGGCGAAGCGCACGTTCAAGGAAACGAGCGCCGTCGCGGAGTTCTATCAGACGGTGTTCAAACGCAACTCGGTCGACGATGCTGGCATGACATTGCTGTCGTCGGTGCACTACGGTGTCGACTACGACAACGCAATGTGGAATGGTACACAAATGGTTTATGGCGACGGCGACAACGCGTTGTTCGTCGACTTCACGAAGGGCAACGACGTGATCGGCCACGAGTTGACGCACGGCGTGACGCAGCACACGTTGCAGCTCGGCTACTCCGGCGATGCCGGCGGTCTCAACGAAAGCCTGTCGGATTGCTTCGGCTCGATGTTCCGCCAGTGGCAGGCGAAGCAGGATGCCGCCAGTGCCGACTGGTTGATCGGCAGCGACATCCTCGGTCCCGATGCGAAGAAGAAGGGCTACACGTGCCTGCGCAACATGGCCGATCCGGCCGACAAGCGTTGCATTGCGCCGCAGCCGGTGAAGTATTCGCAGATCACGAAGGGCATGGATCCTCACTACAGCAGCGGGCCGCCGAACCTGGCGTTTTGCCTGGCTTGCAAGGGGGTTGGCGGGAAGAGTTGGGAGACAGTGGGGCAGGTGTGGTATCGCGCGATGACTGGGTTCGGGCCGAGTCCGCGGATGACGATGAAGGCGTTTGCCAAGCGGACGCGGGACCTTGCGGGTTCGATGTTTGACAAGACGGTGGCGGGGGCGGTGGATAAGGCTTGGCAGGTGGTGGGATTGTAGGAGCGGGTAACACCATCCCCACCCAGCCCGCCCCTTGAAGGGGAGGGCTAAAGCGGGGCGCCACGGTTTTTGCAGCAGCGTGCCATTTGTGTATGTTTCGGTGTTACCTGACGGCGGATGACATTGGCAGCTCGAGCGGACAAAGATGATTGCGTGAAGGTCGAGCGCGTTGGCGGTCTCGCGGGCTTCGGCGGCCCGCGGTTGAAGAGTGCGGGCGAGGTGGCGATCTCGGCGCTGTCTGCGGCGGATCGCAAGGTGATCGAGGCGATGTTTCGCGGGTCTGCGCGGGCAGCGGCGGGGAAGCCGGATGGGTTTGTCTATCGGATCACGCGACACAGTGGTGGCGTGACGAAGACGGTCGAGGTTTCCGAGGAGCGTGTTCCGGAGGCGGTTCGAAAGTGCGTGAAGAGCACGTTGAAGTAGCCGGATCGAGAGAGAGCAAAAGCCGGATCCCGGCTTGACCAGCTCCGCTGTTGAAAGACGCCGGGATGACGAGCTACGGGGATGACGAGCTGTCTTGAGCCCCTCTCCCCTCGGGAGAGGGGTTGGGGTGAGGGTGCGAATACGTCGTGAGTGTGTAATTCCTCGAGACAACAGATCCCTGATTTTCGGCGTCGCGCAAGGTCCGAGCCCTCATCCCCCGCCTACATGCGCCGCGAACTGGCCAAGATTGCAACATCACACGCGGGGCATGTAGGCGGGGAGGGAAACGCGAGAGCCTGTTCGAGCACCCCAGCGAGTTGCACACGCGCCGCGCCAGCGAAGCTGCTACAACGTGCCTGGCGAGGTGAAACATGAAGAAACTTTCTCGAAGGGAATTCCTGGCGGCGGCGGCGTCGATTGGTGCGGTTGCGGCATTTGCGCGCAGCAGCATGGCGAAATCGGGCGCAGCGAAGTCGCGCGTGACGTGGACCGAGCGGCGCGAGTTGTATCCCGAAGGCGTCGCGTCGGGCGATCCGCAGGCCGACAGTGTGTTGCTGTGGACGCGGCGTCCCGGTGCTGATGCGAAAGCAGGCGTGCATCTGACCTGCGAAGTCGCGACAGACCGGGCATTCGAGCATGTCGTAACGACCGCGCAGGTGAAATTGTCCGCCGCGTCGGACTGGACCTGCCGCGTGCTCGTCGGTGGCCTGGAACCGGCGCACGAATACTGGTATCGCTTCACCGATACCGATGGCAACGGTAGCCGCATTGGCCGCACGTTGACGGCGCCGGCCGACGATGATGCGCGGCCCGTGCGCTTCGCGTTCGTGTCGTGCCAGAACGTCAACGACGGTGCGCAGAATGCGTATCGGCGCATGATCTTCGAGGACGAGAAGGCCGCCCCGGAGGATCGTATCGGATTCGTGCTGCACCTCGGCGATTTCATCTACGAACTCGTCTGGTATCCGGAGGATCGGCCGCAGGGCATGTACGATCGTCGCATCCGCGACATCCTGCGCTACGCGAACGGCGAGAAGCACGACGACTTCCACATTCCGACTACGCTCGACGACTACCGCACGGTCTATCGCGCGTATCTGCGCGATCCGGATTTGCAGGATGCGCGGGCGCATTTTCCGTTCGTCGCGATGTGGGACAACCACGAATTCAGCTGGCTCGGCTGGCAGAGTTTCCAGGAATTCGGCGGTGAGACGCGCGCGCGGCAGAAGCGCAAGGTCGACGCGATGCAGGCCTGGTTCGAGTTTCAGCCGGCGCGGATCAAAAAGCCGAGTCCCGGACTCGATCGCTTCGATGCGCCGCATGTCGACGAGGTGGCGATCGAAAAGTTCGACGAGCACGGACTCGGCATCGAGCGCAACAATCTCGCCGCGCTGAACAGTCTTACCGGCTATCGCGCGCTGCGTTGGGGCCGCCACGTCGATCTGATCATTACCGACCAGCGCAGCTACCGCTCGGAAGATCCGATGCTGCGCAAGGAGGCGAACGCGTTTTCGAGCAAAGACTTTCCGCAGTTCGCCGCCGAAGAGGCGCAACAGATACTCGACGCGGGCAGGACCTGGAACGGCGGCATGCCGCCGGACACGATCCGCTTCGGTGATGCCGACGTGCCGAACTTCCGCAAGGATGCGCCGGCACAGACGATCCTCGGCGAAAAGCAGAAAGCCTGGTTTCTGGAGCGGCTGAAGTCCTCGCGCGCGACCTGGAAGATCTGGGGCAACACGGCCGGCACGCTCGACATGCGCGCCGATCCGCAAAATCTGCCCGCCGACATCACGCCGCGCTGGCCGGGCGCAGGCTACGCCGGATTCGGCGGCGGCGATCACAGCAGCGCGTATGTCGAGCGCGCGGAGGTCTATGACTTCGTCGCCGCGCAAGGTATCACCGGGTTCGCGACGGTCGCGGGCGATCGGCACAGCTTCTGGGCCGGGCTCGCGGCGAAGGATCTGCCGCCACGGAAGGTCACGCCGGTCGGCGTCGCGTTCATCACCGGATCGATCTCGGCGCCGGGGATCGTCGAGTCGCTCGAACACAAGTTTCCGAAAGATCACGTGCTGCGTCCGTTGTTCCTGGCCGATCGCGCCGGCAAGCCGCCGGAACCGGCCATCAACCTGCTGTTGCATCACGGCGTGCGCACGTGTTTCGAGTATGCACACAGCGCCGATATCGCGAAGGCGAAGGCGTTGTCGAATCCGGCCAACGCGCCGCACGTGGCGTTCGTCGACATGGGTGGTCATGGCTACTCGGTCGTGCGCGCTTCGGCCGATCGCTTCGACGTCGAATTCGTCTGCATTCCGCGCCCGATCGAACGCAGCGCCACGCCGGATGGCGGGCCGTTGCGCTATCGCGTCGTGCATCGCGCGAAGCTGTGGTCAGCCGGCGAGGCGCCGAAGCTCGAACGCGAGATCATCGAAGGCAACGTCGACCTGATGACGTAGCTTCTGAACCCCTCTCCCTTCGGGAGAGGGGCAGGGGTGAGGGTCCGAATACGGCGTGCGCCTGGATTCTTCAGACGTGGGCCTCGGCCCACCAGCTTTGCCTTTCCAATCTCCGGGATATCGGTGGGCCAAGGCCCACCCTACATTCTTGAACCCCTCTCCCTTCGGGAGAGGGGCAGGGGTGAGGGTCCGAATACGGCGTGCGCCTCGACTCTGCGAGCGCAGAGTTCTTGCCCTTGAACACCACTCTTGATCCGCATCAAGGCGCCCGCTGGCCGACTGGCGCAGAGTGTTCGCCATGGCCACTCCACTTCCGTTCGTCGCGGACAGTTCGCTATCGGGCAGCGATGCCCATGCGTACCTGGCGCCGCTGTTTCTCGGTAGCGCCGGGGAGAATTCCGGTGCGTTCGAGCGTGCGTTGCTCGGCCTGGTGCGCGAGCACATGCGCTGGCGGCGCGGATTTCATCCGGAAGATCCACCGTCGATCACGTCAGCGGATCAGAGCGAACCTTCGTTCTCGGCAGCGATGCAGCGCATGGAGCACGGCCTGCGCGAGCTGTCGGCGCGGCTGCAGCGCTCTGCGCCGATGTTTTCGCCGCGCTACGTCGGTCACATGGCCTCGGACCTTCTGCTCCCGGGCCTGCTCGCGCATCTGGCGACGACGCTCTATAACCCGAACAACGTCACCGCGGAGACAGCGCCGGTCACGGCTGGCCTGGAAATCGAAGTCGGCCAGCAGCTCGCCCGCATGTTCGGCTTCAATACCGATCCGACGCTCGGACCGGCTGCGTATGGCCACCTGACTTCCGGCGGCACGGTCGCCAACTACGAAGCGTTGTGGCTGCACCGTGCGGTGCGGTTCTGGCCGCTGGCGCTTGCCGACGCGCTCGGAGGCGATGCACAAATCGCTGCGCTACTCGCGCGCGCGACTGGTGATGGGCCACAGAACAGCTGGCGCCTGGTCAATCTCGAATTGAGCGCGATCCTCGACCTGCACGCGAACGTCGAAGCCGCGCTCGACAAGCGCGCAGATGGCGCCAGGCTGCGTGCGCGGCTTGCCGCGGCGCGATTCGAACGGCTCGGCATGGCGGATTTTCTCGGACGCCATCACCTTGCGCCCCCGGTCGTGATCTGTCCGCGCACGGCGCACTATTCGTGGCCGAAGGCCATGCAGTTGCTCGGCCTCGGCGATGAGCAATTGTGGTACGCCGATGTCGACGCGCACATGCGCATTTCGCCGGAGTCGGTCGGCCTTCTGCTCGAACGGGCATTTCGCGAGGGAATACCCGTTCTCGCCGTAGTCGGCGTCCTCGGCACGACCGAGTTCGGCACGATCGACCCGGTGCACGAACTCGTCGCCTTGCGTGATGCCTGCGCGCCGCGTGGCCAGGCGTTCGCCGTGCACATCGACGCGGCCTGGGGCGGCTATCTGGCGACGTTGTTCCGCGACGCCGACGGCAGACAGATCCCGCATGCGCGGGTGTGCGAGCGCTTTTGTTACTTTCCATCGGCGCGCGTCTATCGGGCATTCACGGGCATGAGACGAGTCGACTCGGTGACGGTCGACCCGCACAAGCTCGGCTATCTGCCATACGGCGCCGGCGGTTTCGTCGGACGCGACCGGCGCATGACGCAGTTCGTCGGCCAGCACCCGGTATACATTTACGACAATGATGATCGCCGCCGTCCCGACGCGGACCGGCTGGCGCAGCTCGGCGACTACATCCTGGAAGGATCGAAGGCCGGCGCCTCCGCGGCGGCGGTATATGTCAGCCACCAGGTGCTGCCGCTCGACGCCGACCACTTCGGCCGCGTCTGCGGCCACACTATTCGGGCGACCGAGTATCTGTTCGAACGGCTGCAGGAACTGTCCCGGCGCCTGGCGGATTCGTGCAAGATCGTGATGCCGGTCGAGCCGGATACGAATCTGGTCTGCATCGCCGTCAATCCGGCCGGCAACAATTCGCCCGCCCGCATGAACCGGTTCGGCCGCGCGCTGTTCCAGCATTTCGCACTCGATCCGGCCCAGCCGCAAGCGTGCGAGTTCATTGGCTCGCATACTTCGTTGCTGCGCAAGAACCTCTCGCCGGTCGCCGCGCGCAAGCTGGCCCGCCGCCTCGGTTTCGATCCGAACTCGTTCGTGACCGCCGTGCACGACAGTGCCGACGAGGCCGATCATTTATTCCTTTTGCGCCACACGCTGATGAATCCGTGGCTGACCGACGACGGCCAGGGCAATAGCTTCGTCGACCGCTACTGCGAATTCCTCGAGCGTGCGATCGCGCAGACGCTGGAAGGCGACTGGTGAGGCCGCCGCCGCCACGTGCGTGGACTGCCGAGGCGGTGCGTCGCATCGAGGCCGATCGCGCGCGCTCCGCCGACACGCATCTGTTGCGCATGCACTTCGCCGGTTTTCCCGGCGTCGACATCTATTTCAAGGACGAATCGACGCACCCGACCGGCAGCCTGAAGCATCGCCTGGCCCGATCGCTATTCCTGTGCGCATTGTGCGACGGCCGGCTCGGACCGGGGCAGGTCGTCATCGATGCGTCGTCTGGCAGCACGGCGATATCGGAAGCCTACTTCGCGCGCCTGCTGGAACTGCCGTATATCGCCGTGATGCCGCGCGACACCGCGCCGGCGAAGGTGCGCGAAATCGAAGCGCTCGGCGGCCGCTGCGACTTCGTCGACGACGGTTGTGAGGTCTATGCGCGTGCTGGGGCACTGACGGCGCAACTCGGCGGCGTCTATCTCGACCAGTTCAGCAACGCCGAACGCGCGACCGATTGGCGTGGCAACAACAATATCGCCGAATCGATCATCGAGCAGATGCGCCTGGAACCGCACGCGGCGCCGGACTGGATCGTCTGTGGCGCCGGCACCGGCGGCACATCGGCAACGATCGGCCGCTACCTGCGCTATCGCAAGCTATCGACGCTGCTGTGTGTCGCCGAGCCGAGCGGCAGCGCGTTTGCCGCCGCGTGGCCGACACGCACACGCAACGTCGAGCATGCACACCAGTCGTTCATCGAGGGCATCGGCCGCTCGCGCGTCGAGCCGTCGTTCGTGTTCGACGTCGTCGATGAGGTCATCGAAGTCGATGACGCCGCCTCGTGCGCCGGCGCCTGGCTGCTCGACGAAATCAGCGGCCGCCGCTTCGGCGGATCGTCCGGTACGAACCTCGTCGCCAGCCTGCGCCTGGCCGCCCACATGCACGCATCCGGCCGCCGCGGAAGCATCGTCACGCTGCTGTGCGACCGCGGCGAACGCTACGCCGACACGGTTTTCGACAGAGGCTGGCTCGCGCAGCACGGATTGCACATCGATCCGTGGCTCGATGCGTTGCGCGTGGCGAAGGATAGCGGTGTGTTCGCCGCGCCTTGCGGTGAACCGCACATCAGGCGCACTGGCACCTGAAAGCCCTCCCCTTCAAGGGGAGGGTTGGGCGGGGATGGTGTTCACGCTCCAAATCTCGGCGCACAGTGCTAGCCCCTCTCCCTCCGGGAGAGGGGTTGGGGTGAGGGTCGGGTCCCGCAACGACGTCGATGAATACCCCGACCCTCATGCCCCCACCTGCATGCGGCGCATGCAGGCGGGGACCTTCTCCCGAGGGGAGAAGGGAAAAATAGGGTCCGTTCGCCCTGAGCGTAGGCCTGAAAGGCCGAAGTCGAAGGGCTGCGTGAGACACTTCGACTTCGTCCACTGCGCGGACTACGCTCAGTGCGAACGGGATAATTAGTCGCCTGCCACGCCTCCGGCTTACGCCCGCTCCAGCGCCAGCGCGAGTCCCTGTCCAACGCCGACGCAAAGACTCACGAGCGCGCGTTGCGACCCGGTGCGCTGCAACGACAACGCCGCCGTCATCGCCAGCCGCGCGCCGCTCGCGCCGAGCGGGTGACCGAGCGCAATCGCGCCGCCGTTGGCGTTGACCTGCTCGGCCTCGTCGCCGAGACCGAGTGCGCGCGTGCAGGCAAGGACCTGCGCGGCGAACGCTTCGTTGATCTCGATCAGGTCGAAGTCCGCCAGCGGCATGTGCAGGCGCGCAAGCAGCTTGACGATCGCGCTGACCGGACCGATGCCCATGACGCGCGGCGCGACGCCGGCCGACGCCATG
>DASSGP010000079.1:0-8082 GCA_035693405.1 Rudaea sp.
TGCGCGCACGCAAGCTGGAAAATCTCGAACGCGGGAAACCACAGATGATCCTCTCGGCAAATATCGGCTGCCTGTCTCATCTGGAGACCGGAACCGGAATTCCGATGCGGCACTGGATCGAGTGGGTCGACGGGCGCCTCGCTCGATGACACGATCGGACCCGGATTGCGGCTCAAGCGGAAATCCTGACAGACCTTCGGCCGGGCTCGTTGTCCGGCGCGCAGGGATGGAGGTTTACGCCTGTCAGGCTTCGCTTTTGGAACCGTGTCGCCGTGGGAAAATCGGGCGTGGCGCCCGCCGCTCTTGCTTCCGCCAACGGCCAGCGTACTCTTCGCGGCAGCGTACCGAAGCTGTCCAAACATAGGATCAGGATGAACGACTCGCCGCAGAAGCACCCGCACACGATGTTCGCGCGCGCCGTCGATGAGACCGGCGGTTTGCCGCTCGAACGCATCGTTGCGCTGATGCAGAAGCTGATGTCGCATTTCGATCTGGAGTCGGTCCTGGCCGAAATCGTCGACACCGCGCAGTCGCTGTTTGGCGCGGAGCTGGCCGCGCTGTGGCTGTTTCAAGCGGATCGGGCACTGCTGGGTTGTGAGATTCCGCGCAGCGATCCACCGGTGACAGCCGGCCTCGGTGTCGGACTGGTGGGAACCTGCGCGGCAACGCAGGAATTGATCAACGTTCCGGACGTGACGGCCGACTCGCGTTTCATCGAAGCCGTCGACGGCAGTGGCTTGATCGATCGCGGATCCATGCTGAGCGTGCCGATCATCGACTCGGACGGCGTGTTGATCGGCGCGCTGCAGGTGCTCGACGAAGATGGACTACCGTTCGACGCGCGCGCCGAGTCGATGGCCCGACTGCTGGCCGCCCAGGCGGCGATCGCGCTGCAGGCGGTGAAGCTGCACCTGGAACGATTGCACTATCAGCGATTGCAGCACGAGGTGGAACTGGCCCGCGCCATCCAGATCGGCACCCTGCCCGATGAAATGCCGATCGTGCCGGGCTACGAAGTGCATGGCCACTTCCAGCCGGCCGAACATGCCGGCGGCGACCTGTACGACCTGGCGATGCTCGACGGACGACTCTTTATTCTGCTCGGCGATGCGACCGGCCACGGCTTTGGCCCGGCGCTGTCGGCAACCCAGATGCAGGCCATGCTGCGGATCGCCTTCCGCTGCGGGGCCGACCTCGACGAGGCCTATCGGCACGTCAACAACCAGCTCAACGAGGACCTGCCCGACAACCGTTTCATCACGGCGTTCATGGGATTTCTCGATCCGGCCAGCCACCGGCTGCGTTTCCACTCGGGCGGACAGGGCCCGATCCTGCACTGGCACGCATCGACCCAGGCGCCCTCATGGCACGTGCCAACGACATTTCCGTTCGGCGTGATGGACGTCGACGCAGCCGGTCCGGGCGGCGTCCTGGAACTCGACCGCGGCGACATCCTGGCGCTGATATCCGACGGCGTCTACGAATACTCCAACGCACTGGACGACGAACTGTTCGGCGATGCCAGGGTTGCGCAAGTCTTGAGCCGCTACCAATCGCTGCCGTTGCCGGAATTGACGGCCATGTTGCTTGAAGCAGTCGCCGAGTTTGGTGCTGGCGCGGCCCAGAAAGACGATATCACACTGGTGTTGTTGCGCCGGAAGAAGTAGACGCCCTGGCCGGCGGCGCCGGCAAACCCCGACTCGCACGCAGCACGCTTGACGCGCCGTGCCCCAAGGCAGGACGATGCGTGGGAACAGGTCCTGGGGAGACCTCGCTGCAATGAGTCAACGATCGGTGCCATCCGCTCCCGGCTCGGCTGCGCAGGAGGCGTTGCGGGAGCGACGCGATTTCGCCCGCAGCTTCGATTCGCTCGAGCAGATCTTCGCAATGGTGCGGCTCATGCTCGACGCGCGCGGCGTCAGCGAGGCCGATGCCTACGCGATCGCGATGGCGATCGAGGAATTGTTCACGAACATGGTCAAGTACAACGCCAGCGGCCTGGGGCGTATCGGACTGGAAATCGAATGCACCGAGAAAGACGTCACCTGCAGCCTGACCGATCCCGACAGCGACCGCTTCGACGTCAATGCCATGCCCGACGCGAATGTCCACCTGCCGGTCGAGCAGCGCCGGCCCGGCGGCCTCGGCATTCACCTGATCCGTCGCATGGTCGATTCGATCGACTACGACTACACCGGCCGCCGCAGCCGCATCACGTTTCGCAAGACGCTGAACCGGGCGTGGGCGGAGCCCGCCGGAGAGCCGGCCGGCGGAGTTGATGAAAGTCGATCCGATAAACCGCTATCAGCCGGACAACTTCCGGAAAGTACTGGAGACGACACAATGTTCGAAATAGGTCAGGGCCCGGACGGAACGATCCTTTTCAGCGGCCGGCTCGATGCAGCGCAATGCGCCAAGGCCGAAGCCTTCATTGACGCTGCGGGCGCGGTGCAGGCATTCGACTTTGCCGGCCTCGAATACATTTCAAGCGCCGGCCTTGGCGTCCTGCTCAGGCGGCACAAGCGGCTGCTCCCTTCTGGGGCGCGGCTGCGTCTGATCAACGTCAACAGCCACATCTACGACATTTTCCGCTTCTCGGGTTTCGACCAGGTGTTCGATGTGCAGCGCGGCAGTTGACGAGCCGGCACTGTCTTGAAAACGATGCCACCAACCTTTCCCGCCTTCGTTCGTATTCATGACTGACGATACGGACGCCGCGCTGATTGTTCGATGCAGGAACGGCGACCGCATTGCCTTCAACGCGTTGCTCACCCGCTACGAACGGCAGATATTCAGTGCTGCATTCCGGATTCTCCACCACCGAGAGGACGCCATCGACGTGACCCAGACGGCCTTTCTGCGCGCCTACGAACACTTCGATCGCTACGACGCCGGTCAGCGCTTCGACAGCTGGCTGTACCGGATCGCGGTCAACGAAGCGCTTGACCTCGTGCGCGGACGCCGGCCGTCCGAATCACTGGCCGATGAGACGCTCGACGAGCAGCCGGGACCCGAGGAAGCGGCCGTGCACGAACAGGACGACGCTCTGATGCAGGGCGCGCTGATGCAGCTGAAGCTCGACTACCGCGTCGTGATCGTGCTCAAGCATCTGCAGGGCTGCGCTTATGAGGAAATCGCCGAGATTCTCGCGTGCCCGGTCAAGACCGTGAAATCGCGGCTGTTCACCGCGCGGCAAGCCCTGCGCGACGTACTGGTAGCCAAGGGGCGGCTCTGACATGATCGACGCACGCACGATAGAACTGATCAATGCCGAAATCGACGGCGAACTCGACATCGCCGCGCGCGCCGAACTCGAGACCGCGCTGAGGACGAACCCGGAAGCGCGCGCCCTGCACGAAGACCTCGTGCGCATGGCGGCAGCGCTTCAGGGCATGAGTCCGGTGTCGATTCCGGTGCAATTGCACGAGCACCTGGCCGCAGCCATCGCCTCGGCGCCGCAGGCGCGCGCATCCTGGCCGAAGCGCCTGTTGCGCTGGCGCCGGACCGGCATCGCCGGCGGCGGCATCCGGGCCCGTTCCAACCTTTCTTCCGCCGGCACGTATATCAGTCATACGGGCAACATCGAGCGGATCGCATCCATACCGAACAATCGCAGCAATCTGGCAACATCCACGAGTTTCCATGAGAGGGGAAGGGCACAAATGAAAACCACGAAGATCATCGCATTGGGTGGCGGCTTGGCCGCCGCGATCGCCGCGGTCGTTTACTTCGGCATGGACTACCCGCCTTCCAGGAACGAAGTCGCAGGAACGATTGCCCCGGCGCAGCGCTATCGCGCGCCGACCATCGACGAGAAGGGCGTGCAGCTCGGCGACCAGGGCATCACGCAGCTGATGCAGACCGACACGTTCACGCGGCTGGTGAAAGATGCGCAGTTCCGCGCCTTCGCCACCAACGCGCACGTCCAGGCACTCGCCAGCAACCATTCGTTCGCAGCCCTGGCCTCCAATGCGCAGTTCCAGGCGATGACGAACAACGCGCAGTTCCAGGCCATGCACAATAACGCCCAGTTCCAGGCGCTCAACAACAATGCCCAGTTCCAGGCGCTGATGCAGAACGGCCAGTTCCAGGCGATGATGCAGAACGGTCAGTTCCAGGCGCTGGCGAGCAACGCCCAGTTCCAGGCCCTGGCAAACAACGCGCAGTTCCAGGCGCTGATGCAGAACGCCCAGTTCCAGGCGCTGACCAACAACGCCCAGTTCAAGGCCGCGACGAACAACGCGCAATTCCAGGCGCTGAAGCAGAACGCGCAGTTCCAGGCCTTGGCCAGCAATGCGGACTTCAAGGCGCTCGCCAGCAATGCGCAGTTCCAGGCAATGATGCAGAACGCCGACTTCCGCGCCCTGGCGAGCAATGCTGACCTCGCAGCGATGGTGAGCAATGCGCAGTTCCAGGCTCTGGCCAGCAACGCACAGTTCCAGGCCCTGGTCAGCAATGCGCAGTTCCAGGCCTTGGCCAGCAACGCGCAGTTCCAGGCCCTGGTCAGCAACGCGCAATTCGCCGCGCTGGCAAGCAACGCGCAATTCGCCGCGCTGGTCAGCAACGCGCAGTTCGCCGCGCTGGTCAGCAACGCCGACTTCCGCGCGCTGGCAAGCAATGCCGACTACCGCGCACTGGCCTCGAGTGCGGATTTTGCCGCCCTGGTCAACAACGCTGCCTTCCGCGCCTTGGCCAGCAACGCCGACTTCCGCGCGCTCGCTTCCAACGCCCAGTTCGGCGCGCTGCTTACGAATGCCTCGTTTGCAGCGGCGGTCAACCAGCAATAGCGGCATCGCCGGAAATTGCTGCTGCATTTCCGGCATACGCGACGGGCAGGAGCCCGACTGCGCCGGGCAGGAGCCCAAGTGCCGCGGAGACCATGGATGGTCGGGAGCGGCCCTCGAAGGCCATGGAAGGCCGAGAGAGGCCGCCATGCCGGAAATTGCTCCGTGCATTTCCGGCATACACGACGGGCAGGAGCCCCAGTGCCTCTGAGGCCATGGATGGCCGAGAGAGGCCGCCATCCATGGCGATAAATTAAAAGCGGGAATCCCGGGCCGGCCACAAGCCGGCCCGATCTTTTTCCGCTATCGTAGGCGCGTCTCCAAAAAACAGGGGGAGATCGATGCGCTGGAGATCGATGCGCCAGAGTTTTCGCGCCACGGCGTTGTTGCTGGCCGGCGCTTTTTCGATGCCGCTATTTGGCGAATCGCCGCTGCAGCAGCTCCAGACCGACAACCTCCAGCTGATCTGGTTTCATCCGGCCGAAGACTACCTCGCGCCACACGCCGCGCGCAGCTTCGAAAACTCGCTCGCCTTCCAGGAAAGTCTCTGGGGCTGGAAGCCGGACGGTAAGGTCACGGTCCTGCTCAAGGACTTCATCGACTACGGCAACGCCGGCGCGACCTCGGTGCCGCAGAACATGGTGCTGCTCGACATCGCACCGGTCCCCTACACTCTCGAAACGTTCGTGGCGAACGAGCGCATCTTCTGGTTCATGAACCACGAACTCGTGCACGTCGCCAATCTCGACGAGTGGACGCAGGCCGACATGCGCTGGCGCCACATCCTCGGCGGCAAGATCGCGGTCGACGGCAAACATCCGGAAACGCTGCTGTATCGCTATCTCACGGTACCGCGCTCGGTGGCGCCGCGCTGGTTCCTAGAAGGGATTGCCGTGTTCTTCGAGACCTGGATGGGTGGCGGCCGCGGCCGCGCACAGGGCGCATATGACGAGATGGTGTTCCGCGCAATGGTGCGCGACAACGCGCGTTTCTACAATCCGGAAAGCCTGGCCGCGGAGGGCACCAAGGTCGACTTCCAGGTCGGCGTCAACAACTACCTTTATGGCACGCGTTTCGTCTCCTACTGCGCGCTGAAATATTCGCCGGAGAAGGTCGTCGAATGGGCCGCGCGGCACGAGGGAAGCGCGCGCTACTACGCCGACCAGTTCGAGCAGGTGTTCGGCAAGCCGATGGACGTCGTGTGGAACGAATGGATCGCCTGGGAGCACGAGTTCCAGAAAGCCAACCTCGCCGAAGTCGCCAAGTTTCCGCTGTCGCAACACCGGCCATTGTCGCAGCGCGGACTCGGCTCTATGTCGCGCGCCTACTACGACCCGGAGCGCAAGGCGATCATCGCCGGATTCCGCTATCCCGGCGTCGCAGCATACGTCGGCACGATGTCGATCGAGGACGGCAGCATCAATCCGCTCGTCGACGTGAAGGGGCCGATGCTCTACCGCGTGACCGCGCTGGCCTACGATCCCGATACGAAGACCGCGTTCTACACGACCGACAACACCAGCGGTTACCGCGACGTGATTGCTCTCGATACGGTGACCGGCAAGACGCACATGCTGCTCGAGGACGCGCGCATCGGCGACCTCGTGTTCCGGCGCAGCGATCGCTCGCTCTGGGGAATCCGCCACCTCAACGGCATCGTCACGCTCGTGCGCATGCCGTATCCGTACACCGAGTTCAACCAGGTCTATTCCTGGCCGTACGGCGAAATCGCGTATGACCTCGACATCTCGCCGGACGGCAAGCTGCTGAGCTACTCGCACACGGCAGTCAATGGCGACCAGGCGCTGTATCTGACGCCGCTGGAGTCGCTCGAGGCCGGCGACGCCAAGCCGGTCGCGAGCTTCGATTTCGGCACCGCGGTGCCGGAAGGCTTCGTGTTTTCCCCAGACGGCAAGTCGCTCTACGGCAGTTCGTACTACACCGGCGTGTCGAACATCTATCGCTACGATCTGGCGACGCAGAAGATCGAAGCGCTGTCGAACGCGCAGACCGGCCTGTTCCGCCCACTGCCGCTGCCGGACGGGCGCATGCTTGCGTTCGACTATGCCGGACAAGGACTGCTGCCGGGCTTCATCGATGCGCAACCGCGCGAGGATCTCGCGGCGATCATGTTCCTCGGCGCGCAAATCGCCGAGCAGCATCCGATCGTCAAGGAATGGAATGTCGGATCGCCCGCGCGCGTAGACCTGGACAAGGTGACCGTCAGCAAGGGCGACTACGAGCCGATCCGCGAAATCGGCAAGCAGTCGCTGTATCCGATGGTTCAGGGCTTCCAGGACGGCGGCGCCGTGGGCATGCACGGCGGCTGGTCCGACCCGCTCGGGCTGGATCGCATCGGCGTCGATCTTGCCTACAGCCCCGGCGATTCGTTGCCCCACTACGAGCGCGTGCACTTCGACGCGCTCTGGGAGCACTTCAACTGGCGCCTCGGATACAAGCACAACGGCGGCAATTTCTACGACCTGTTCGGTCCGACCAAGACCAGCGTCCGCGGTAATTCCTGGCTTCTGGGCTACAAGAAGGCGCTGATATTCGACGCGCCGCGCACGCTCGACCTGGACATGTTCCTGAAGACCTACAACGGCCTCGACACGATTCCCGGCGCGCAGAACGTCACTTCGCCAAGCGACAAGCTGACCACCGCCGTCGCCCGGCTCAAGTACGGCTACATCGTCAATTCGCTCGGCAATGTCGACGACGAGAAAGGCATCCGCTGGAATCTCAACGCCCAGGTCAATCACGCCAACGGCAACAACATTCCGGCGATCTACGGCGGCTTCGATTTCGGCGCACCGTTCCTGTTCGACCACTCCTCGCTGTGGCTGCGCAGCTCGGCCGGCTGGGCGCACGGCGACGCCAGCGACCCGTATGCGAACTTCTATTGGGGCGCGTTCGGCAACAACTGGGTCGATGATGGCGAGATCAAGCGGTACCGCAACTATCCCAGCTTCCCCGGTTTCGACATCGACGAGTTGAACGGACGCGAATTCCTGCATTCGATGCTCGAGTGGAACCTGCCGCCGATCCGCTTTTCCGATATCGGCTCGCCCGGCGCTTACCTCAGCTGGGCGCGGCCGGCATTGTTCGCCGGCGTGCTGTCGACCAATCCGAAGGACCTGTCGCTGTCGCGCACGCAAAAGGACATTGGATTCCAGGTCGACTTCCAGTTCATGGTGATGCACGACCAGGAGATGACTTTCTCGATCGGTTCCGCCGTAGGCTACGGCGATGGAAATTCCGGAAAAACCGAATGGATGGCGTCGCTGAAAGTCCTGCA
>DASSGP010000080.1:0-3882 GCA_035693405.1 Rudaea sp.
CTGTCCCGACCCGATCAGCGCCGTGAATCCGTGTGCCGGCTCGGTCAACACGTAGGCTGGGACATCGGCATTCCAGCGGGTGCTCTGACCACCCAACGCCGCGGGCCACATCAAGTCGAGCACCGGCGTGAAATGAACGACGATATCGAGTGGATGCGCGGCATCGACTTCGTAAGTGAGAATCGCCGCGGCCCGATCGAGCGGCACGAACAGCGTTTCACGCACGACGTAATCCGGCCCGGCATAGATGCGTGTGACGCTATCGGGCGTTGCGGCGACGCGGCTCAGCAACAGCCGCGCATCGGTTTCGGTCGCCGCGCCTTCCGGGCGGAATCCGATCTGATAGCCACTGACGATCTGCAGCGGATACGCAAGAAACTCGAGCCCGGTTTCCGGATATCCCATCAGAACCGCGTTGCGGCCGTGACTCGCAACGAAGCGATGCGTCGCGACGGAGCTGAAACTCAGATCCGGTGTCTTGACGCGTGTTTCATCATTCGATGTCGCGTTCGCACTTGCTGTCGCAGACAGCAGCAGCGCAGCAAACATCCGCCGGCAGATTTTCGACATCACAGCCTTTTGATCACGATCAGTTCGGAAGAGTTTGCCGATGGCAGCGATACAGTCACGCCGGACTGCAGCAAATCGCGTCCGCTGGCGTCGCGATCGGGGGAAGAGCCGTCCTTGAAATGCAGGCGATACTTTCCCGCGGCGCGCAGACCACGCAGTGGAAAAGTGAACACATCGGGCTTGGCTTCGCTGCCATGGAACGCATAGAGCACACCTGTGCCGGACACCGCATCGAAATATTCCATTCCATCCCAGCCTTTGTCGCCCGCGCGCGGGCCGACGTGGTAGAGATCGGCGCCGCGGATCAGCGGCCGTAATGTCTTCTTGTAAAAAGCCAGTTCTTCGGCCGCGACTCGATGTTGCTCACGGCTCCAACCGCTGGTGTCGATCATGACCGTGAACCAGCCCATCATCCCGCTGCGCAGCATGTAACGGAAGTTCTGGATCTGCGGAGTCGGCCACTCCTTGACATAAGTTTCGAGCATCGCCGGCGGCAACACATGGCTGGCGTCATAGAACGCCCGCCGGTTCGACAATGGATCGTAGGAATCGACGATCGAGAAATAGTCGCCGTGCGCTGCGCTGCCGAAATCGACCATGCGCCCGCCGTCGTTGCAGATTTCGAGCATCAGGCCGGGATGCGCGCGCTTCAAACCTGCATGAATATCGTAATAGGCACGCGTGGCATGCAGGCTCACATCGGTCGAGTTCGGGCCATCCATCCAGAGGAAGTCATCGTCGCTGTAGCGTTCGCTATTGGCCGCATCGAATGGCGCATGCGGATGCGTGCTTCGATCGCAACCCTCGGCGACCACATAGCCATCGTGTTCGAGCATGTCGACGCGATAGTCGCGCACGATGCGGTCGACTTCACGCGCCGCCCAGGCTTTCGCCGCCGGAACACCCAGATCGATCGTGATGCCCTTGAACTCTGCGGGCTTCCAGCCTGGCGGAGGATCGGTCGTCAGCCAGTCGCGCACATGCGGGTCGTCGACATTCAGCGCGCCTTGCTCCTCGCTCGTACCTGCCTGCGCCCAGTCGACCCAGAGTCCGAACTTGAGGCCGAGCTTGTGCGCATGATCCGAGACGGCGGCGAGGCCGTGCGGGAATTTCGCCGGGTCCGGATGCCAGTCGCCTACGCCACGAAACCAGCCCGCATCCAGATGGAACATCTCGAAACCGAGCGCGTGCGCATCGTCGATCATGCGCAGCGCCTGCGCTTCGCTGATGGCCATTGCGCTGCCCCAACTATTGTTGGTGACAAGCGGATATTCCGGATTGCGCACGGATTCGGGATCGTTCAATACCTCGCGCACCCATCTGCGCAGCGTGTTGCCGGTGGCATCCACGTCGCCGTCGCTCGCGCCGACGAACACGGTCGGCGTCGTGAACGTTTCTCCCGGCGCAAGCCGCGTGCGAAACGGGCCGGGTTCGGAATTCAGACCAATGACACCCGCCAGCGCATCGCCACGGCGATGCAGCGTCATCGCGATTCGTCCGCTGAATTCCACGCCGGCATACCAGCCGCCCGACGCTGCGCCAGTCTTGCGTACAAGGAAATACGGAATGATTTCGCGCGGCTCGCCCGCGCGCGGATGCGCGAACGTGCTCGACTCGCCACGCCAGGCATATCCGTCGCTCAAGGCGACGAGGTGCGTGCCTATCGGCGGCGCTTCGCCGGCGCCCTTGTCTATCCAAAGATGCTCGAGCGGCTGGTTGGCCGCGACGTTCCAGGCGAAACGAAAGCTGTCCTGCAACGGCAGCCACACTTCGCGGTCGCTGCGATTCTCGATGCGGATCGCATGTTCGATCGGTCCATGCTGCGCCGCTGCGCGCCACTCCCAAGACAGACGCAAACCCGGATGATGTGCTTCGTATACCAGGCTTGCCGAGTTCTTCTGCACGCGACTGGACTGGGCATCGAATCGCCATTGCAGCGGCACGGCAATTCCATCGACAGTCGCGCCGTCGATCAGGCCTTCCGGACCCGACCCGTTCCAGGCCTCGCCATCGACCCGAGCCAGACGCAGCAGTTGCGGTGCCGACGCTCCGGCCTTCAGTGCGATTTGGTTGTCCGCGTTGCCGACGAGGATCGGCGCGAATGAGCCTTCCGCCGCGGCCGAGCCTGTCGACAACATGCCAAGCAACGCACATGCACGCGCAACACGCTTCATCGATTCACCCTTCCCGACAGGCGCCCACGATACCTTCATCGGCCGTCACGGCAAACGGCGGTAGATGCGCCTGCTCCAAATGGAGGTGCCTGCTACGATGATTCGGCTATGTGAGCTGCCGCAGCAGTTTCTCGCCGGATACGCGATCTGATCGATGCCCCCGAGCCGGTGGTCGCGCGCCGCCTTTGGTACCGCGCGACCAGGTTGCCGCAGGGTTCGCGTCAACAGGCTGTGAGATTTCTCGCTGTCGGACGTTCAACTTGAGGCGCAGCTCGCAGCCTTGCGCAGGGCACGTCGGTCGATTGGCGCGGCCTTCAATATAAAGGTAAGGTAGTCGCGCGCTGACGTCGGTGCCATCGCGCCCTGATCGCGGTGACCTTACTTGCGCTGGCGCGGTAGTTACCAAGGCTAGGGAAATCAAATATTTAGGATGTCTATGCTGCTGATGATCGACAACTACGACTCCTTCACCTACAACCTCGTGCAGTATCTGGGCGAGTTGGGGCAGGACGTGCGCGTGGTGCGCAACGACGAATTGTCGGTCGAACAGATCCGCAAGCTGGCACCGGATCGCATCGTGATTTCGCCGGGGCCGGGAACACCTGATCAGGCCGGCGTAACGCTGGAGATGGTCGCGAAGCTTGGCGCGCAGATTCCGATTCTCGGCGTGTGCCTCGGGCACCAGAGCATCGGCCAGGCGTTCGGCGGCAAAGTCGTTCGCGCGCGCGAGATCATGCACGGCAAGACATCGGTGATCCATCACACCGGCAAGGGCGTGTTCGCGGCGCTGCCGAATCCGTTCGTCGCGACGCGTTATCACTCGCTCGTCGTCGACAAGACGACGGTGCCGGCGGTGCTCGAAGTCACCGCGTGGACGCAGGACGCCGATGGCGGCATCGACGAAATCATGGGATTTCGCCACAAGGTGCTGCAGATCGAGGGCGTGCAATTCCATCCGGAGTCGATCCTGACGGAACATGGTCACGCCCTGTTGCGCAATTTCCTGCACGAAGTGCGCAAGGCGGCGTAGCGCCGCGGGTAACTGTAGCCATTCGTTGCTATTCAGTCTCCCGCCAGCGGAAGTGGCGAGTCGTATCTTTTCCCTTCTCCCGCTGGCGGGAGAAGGTGGCCCGAAGGG
>DASSGP010000081.1:0-11353 GCA_035693405.1 Rudaea sp.
CGCACGCCGTCGACCAGCAGATCGACTTCGTCGGCGGTGATCGCGAAGTGCGGCGTGAAACGCAGCGAATTGATGCCGCCATGGATCACGCCGAAGCCGCGTTCGCGCATCCATTCCTCGGTGCTGCCGGCGCCATAGCACTTGAACTGCGGCGCAAGTTCGCACGAAAACAGCAAGCCGGTGCCTTGGACCTTGGTGACAAGACCAGGCAGTTCGGCCTTGAGCTTGTTGAGCTTGTCGAGGAACTCGGCGCCGCGCTGGCGGATGTTCGCGCGCAGTTCCGGCGTCAGCAGACTCAGCGCCGCGCAGGCCACATCGAGAGCGCGCGGGTTCGTGCTCATTGTGTTGCCGTAGATTCCCTTTTTATACAATGCCCCGGCCTTGTCGCCGACCGCGAGCACCGACAGCGGATACTGGCCGCCGTTGATCGCCTTGGAATAAGTTTCCATGTCCGGCGGGTCGAGCTTTTCGAAGCCCGGATAGTCGATGATCGACAGCACGCCGTGCGCGCGCAGGCCGGCCTGGATCGAATCGACGAGGAACAGCGACCCGTGCGAGCGCGTCAGTTCGCGCGCCGCCGCGTAGAACTCCGGCGTCGCTGCGCGGCCAGGATCGCCTTCGCCCATGACCGGTTCGAGAAACATCGCTTCGATGAACCAGCCGTTCTTGTCGGCATCGGCAAAAGTCTGGCGCAGCTGATCGACGCTGTACGGCTCGACCGTCAGCAAGCTGCGCTCGTCGCGGAAGCTCGCGAGGTGCTGCACATAGGCCTTGCGCGATGAGTCCGAATAGACGGCCGGACGTTCGGTGCGGCCGTGGAATGCACCCTTGACGGCCAGACGCTTGATCGTGCGTCCCGCGTGGCGCGCGCCGGGCTCGGTCATCAGCTTGGCGTTGACGTCGGCGATGCGGCAGGCGAGCGAGACCGATTCGGAACCGGAGTTCAGGCACAGGAAGTGCGTGAACGGCGAACCGCCGCGCGTGTGCCCGATCTCGCGTCCGAGCGCCTGTGTGAAGCGCAGCTGGCTGACGCTCGGCGTCATGACGTTCGCCATGACCTGAGGGCGGGCGAGCGCCCGGAGGATTGCCTCTGGCGTGTGACCGAAACCGAGCATGCCGTAGCCGCCGGAGTCGTGGATTACGGCGCCCTTGAGCGTGATCACCCACGGGCCGCGCGCCGTCAGCACGACGTACGGATTGACCGCGTCATCCGGATAGAAATTGATGAAGTCGCCTTGTACGCGTTGCATCTGCGCGTTTTCGTCGAGCTTGAGCAAATCCGGCATTTCCGTGCGCAGCGCCATGTGCAGGGCATGCGCCTCGTCGATCGCCTCGCCAAGCTCGGGATATTTCGCGGCCAGGCGCGTGACTTCCGCATCGGCGAGGCCGTGGGTGCGGATGGCGCCGCCGTACTGGCGCAATTCGTTGAGTTTGGAGATCAGCGACATGGTCGAATTCCTCAGGTTTCCCGCCCGATGCGAAAGGCGTTTCGGGACGCGGACGACAGGGCCCCCAGGCCACAGGACGTCCAGCTTGGGCAAAAGCTTAACATGGCGATTTGGTATTGGCTGGAACCGGTTGTTTAGACATTTGATAGGGCCACTTGGTGTCCTGTCCCGCAAGTACCATCAAATAATTCCGGCGTCTTTCGCTACGATCCGGCGTTGCGCCGGGCAGGAGCCCAAGTGCCGCGCAGGCCATGGATGGCCTGGAGAGGCCTCGTCGTCGCCATAGTCCCACTATGGCTCCTCCTCGCGCCTTGTCTCGTGACGAAATCCATCCGGAATTTCTTCGCGTTACTTGCGGGACAGGACACTAGCCTGACACTCGTCATGCGCAAGTCGTGATGGGCGCGACTGAGATCCTCTGCCGCGCCAGCGTAACTTGGCGGCCATCGGTCCAGGAGGCAGGTGATGATTCGATCGGGTGAAACGATTGCGCAGTTGCAAGGCGCCAGCAAACGTTATGGCGACGTGCTGGCCCTCGATCAAGTCGATCTCGACGTGCGCCGGGGCGAGGTGCAGGCGTTGCTCGGTCCGAACGGGGCCGGCAAGACCACGGCAATCTCGCTGCTGCTCGGATTGTTGCGGCCGGATGCCGGCATTGCGGTGCTGTTCGGGCAGCCGCCCGGATCGCTCGCCGCGCGCAGCCGGCTCGGGGCAATGCTGCAGACGACCGGCGTGCCGGACACGCTGACGGTCGGCGAACTGATCACGCTGTTTCGCAGCTATTACGCGCAACCACGCACCGTTGCCGACTGCGTGGCCCTCGCTGGTGTCGCCGACCTGTTGCACATCCGCTATGGCCGCCTGTCCGGCGGCCAGCAGCGCCGCGCGCAATTTGCGCTGGCGATCTGCGGCCGGCCGCAGATCCTGTTCCTCGATGAACCGACCACGGGCCTGGATCTGGTTGCACGCGAGACAATGTGGAAAACGATACGCCAGCTCGTCGCCGACAACTGCGCGGTCGTGCTGACGACACACTATCTTGAGGAAGCCGAAGCGCTCGCCGACCATGTATGCGTGTTGGCGCGCGGGCGTATCGTCGCCGCCGGCAGCGTGCAGCAGGTGCGTGCTCGCGTGGCGCAACGGCGCATCCGTTGCGTGTCGCGCCTGTCGGAGGAAGCGATCGGATCGTGGCCTGAGGTGCGCAGCGTCGTGCGCGACGGCGAACGCATCGAGATCGTTACCGACCTCGCGGAAACTGTCGTCCGCCAACTGCTGTTCGAAGACAGCGAACTGCGCGAACTCGAGGTGCGCCGCGCGGGCCTGGCCGAGGCGTTCGTCGAAATCACCCGGGAGGCGGCGTGATGAATGCGTCGATTGCAACGAACGACATCGGCTCGGCGCCGAACGCAATGCTGGCCTACGCGCTGGAAGCGAAGTACGAATTCCTGCGTGTCCTGCGCACGCCGGCATTCGCGTTTCCGACGCTGCTGTTTCCGCCGATGTTCTACCTGCTGTTCGGGCTGTTGCTGAATCGCGGCAGCGCCAACGCCGCGCACTATCTGTTCGCCACCTACAGCGTGTTCGGCGTCATGGCGCCGTCGCTGTTCGGCTTTGGCGTCGGCGTCGCGATCGAGCGCGAGCGTGGCTGGCTGGCGCTCAAACGCGTTGCGCCGATGCCGCCGGGGGCCTACCTGCTGGCGAAGATGGCGATGGCGGCGTTGTTCGCATTGATCATCTATCTGGTGTTGGCAACAATGGCGGCCACGCTCGGCGGCGTGCGCCTCCACTTCGGGCAATGGCTGTTGCTCGGAACGATAGCCACCTGTGGCGTGCTGCCATTCTGCGCACTCGGCCTGATGATCGGCAGCCGCGCCAACGCGTCAGGCGCTCCGGCGCTGGTCAATCTCATCTATCTGCCGATGGCGTTCCTGTCTGGCCTGTGGATGCCGCTGACGCTGCTGCCGGATTTCATCGCACGCATCGCGCCGCTCTGGCCGGCCTACCACCTTGCGCAACTCGCGCTTGCGACGATCGGCCAAGGCGATGGCAGCACGCTGCTGCCGCACATTGCCGCGCTGCTGGGCTTCACCGCGATCTGCTTTGCGGTCGCGCGGCGCTGGCTGGCGCGCGCGACATGATGACGATTTCAGGAGGAGTGCTTGCCATGAACGCAATGCGGGCCATCTACCTTCGGTCGCTGCTGCTGGTACTCGGTTTCGCCGCGCTGCTGCTGATCGAGCAACTCGCGCCGCAGCCCCATGGCGTGCCCGGTACGGCGCCGACCGCAACCGTTGGTAGCAGCCGTTCGCCGGCGTAACATGCGCTGACGGGGAGGTTCGACGATGCTGTTTCGATTCGTTCCGAGCGAAAATGAACTGGCGCGCAGCCGCACGGCGGGCTTTGCCAGCGCTACCGACATGCGTTTTTACGCGTGGCTGAACCTCGTCTGGGTGGTGTTTGTGCCGACCACCCCGCTGTTCGCCGAAGGCGCTTTCCCTGACTGGTTCTGGCCGACCTGGATCAGCCTTGCGATCTTCCTCGTGTTGTACTTCCGCACGTTCCATCGGCGCGTACACGAAAGCGCCCTATGGTACGCGCTCGCGATCGCCGTGCTCGGCTATGTCGTGACACCCTTCAACTCCGGCGCGCAGACCTACATCGTCTACGCCGTTGCTTTCCTCGCATTCGTGCCGGACCTGCGCCTCGCCGTGCGCCTCATGGCCGCGACGCTCGTCGTGTTCGCGATCGAGTGGTGGCTGCTCGGCTTCCCGTGGATTTACAGCACGACCGCGCTCGTCATCGGCCCGGTCATTGGCGGCATGAACATCGTCTACCGCCGCAACCAGCAACGCAATGCCGAACTCAAGCTCAGTCACGATGAGGTGCGCCGCCTCGCTGCGCTGGCCGAGCGCGAACGCATCGGGCGCGATCTGCACGACTTGCTCGGTCACACGCTGTCGCTGATCACGTTGAAATCCGAATTGGCGAACCGGCTGTTCGAGCGCGACCCGGTGTCCGCGCGGCGCGAGATCGCCGAAGTCGAGCGCGTAGCGCGCGATGCCTTGACCCAGGTGCGGCGAGCGGTGACTGGAATACGCGCCGCGGGGCTCGCGGCTGAAATGGCATCGGCCAAGCTGCTGCTCGAATCCAACGGCGTGCGCCTGGACTACGATTTCGCCGACGTGCCGCTGCCGGTCGAAATCGAAACCGTGCTCGCCATGACGGTGCGCGAGGCGGCCACGAACATCCAGCGCCATGCCCGAGCCAACAGCGCGCACGTGACGCTCGAAGTGCAGGGCGCAACATTGCTGCTGCGCATCGAAGACGACGGTCGCGGCGGCGCAATCGTGCCCGGCAACGGCCTGACCGGCATGCGCGAGCGCCTCAGTGGAATCGGCGCCGAGTTGCGCGTCGACTCGGCGCCGAGGCGGGGGACCGTGTTGAAGGCAAGCCTGCCGCTGCCGGAGCCTACTGCGGCTACTTCTGGCGCGCAGTTGCAGCAGGCGTAGGGAGGGACTAGGGACTAGGGTCCAGGGACGATGCGCGCCTTTTCGTCCGACGTCCAATGGTCCGCACATTGACATCATCGCAGCACATCCGCACCCTCGCCAAATGACCGAGACGACTGGCCCATGATCCGCGTCCTGCTTGCCGAGGATCAGGCAATGGTGCGTGGCGCACTGTCGGCGCTGCTCGGGCTCGAATCGGATCTGGAGGTCATCGGCAGCGCCGCGAACGGCGAGGAAGCCTGGACGCTGATCGGGCGCGACAAGCCGGATATCCTCGTGACCGATATCGAAATGCCGAAGTTGACCGGGCTCGAATTGGCCCAGCGCATCCGCGATCGCGGCGTCGATTGCAAGGTCGTCATCCTGACGACATTCGCGCGGCCGGGATTCCTGCGCCGCGCGCTCGATGCCGGCGTCGGCGGCTATCTGCTCAAGGATGCGCCGGCCGACCAGCTCGCCGAAGCGCTGCGCAAGGTCCATCGCGGCGGCCGTGCGATCGATCCGCAGCTCGCGCTCGAAGCCTGGTCCGGCGACGATCCGCTCAACGACCGCGAGCGCCAGGTGTTGCGCCTGGCCGGCGAAGGCATGTCCGCGGTCGAGATCGCCGAACAGTTGCATCTTTCGCAGGGCACCGTGCGCAATTATCTGTCCGAGGCGATCGGCAAGCTCGGCGTCGGCAACCGCATCGAGGCGTATCGGCTGGCGCGGCAGAAGGGCTGGCTGTAAGCCGACGGCCCGTCGCGCTCGGGGGTCTGCCACGAAATGTCAGCTGAACCTGAACCCGGAACACCGTTCCTGCGGCGGATCGGTCCAAGTTTCTTGCAGGCGCATGTCGAGAACTTGCCACGTGCTCCGACTACATGACGGAAGCGCCGGTTCGGCGCCGATAGCCAACAAGGAGACAATCCGGTGAAGTACATACTGATGATGCAATTCCCCCTCGGCGACTGGAAGACCAAGAGCATCGAGGCGTGGCCGCCGCAGGACGTGAAGGCGCACATGAATTTTCTGCGCCGCTTCAACAAGGAGCTCAGCGACGCCGGCGAGTTCGTTCGCACCGAAGGACTCGGCGGACCGGAGCAGATGAAAATCGTGCGCGCACGGAAGGACGGTACCCCGGCAATCACCGATGGCCCATTTCCGGAATCGAAAGAGGTTCTGGCCGGGTACTGGATCATCGACGTCGAAACGCCGCAGCGCGCGTTCGAACTCGCCGCGCGGGCGTCCGCGGCGCCCGGCCCGGGTGGCGTGCCGCTGAACATGCCGATCGAGGTGCGCCCGGTGATGATGAGTTCGGCAAGCGGTGAGATATGACCATGGCGGGCACGTGGAGCGAGAAGGTTTTCGCGAGCCCACGCGCCGGCTCCGACTCGGCGATGACAAGGCTGACGGCGTGGAATCGATCATGAAATACATGTTGATGATGAATACTGCGCGCGACGGCTACGCGAAATACATGAGCTGGCCGAAACAGCTGATCGCGGCGAACACGGATTTCATGCGCGCGTTCGCCAGGAAGCTCGCCGCGTCCGGCGAACTCGTGAGCGCCATGGGTCTCGCATCGCCCGTGCAGGCCAAGCTCGTGCGCGCCGGCAACGACGGCAAGCCCGTCACCGATGGTATTTTTCCGGAGACAAAAGAGTTCCTCGCCGGTTACTGGATCGTGCAGGTCGAGAGTGCAGCGCGCGCGTACGAGATCGCGGCAGAGGCTTCGACTGCTCCCGGCATGGGCGACTCGCCACTGGTGATCGAAGTACGCGAAGTCATGAGCGGGCCGCCGCGGGATTCCGCGTGAAAACCGGCTCGGACGGGCGACGCTCGCAACACATTCGGCATTCGTGCCGGGCGATGCTGTATTCCGCGGACGTTCGGATCGGGCAAAACCAATCGAGGGGAAGGCAATGAAATACATGTTGATGATGAATACGCCGCGCGGCGGCGACTACCAGGTCATGAGCTGGCCGAAGAAGGATCTCGACGCGCATATTGCCTTCATGATCGGATTCGCCCAGAAGCTCGGCGCCGCGGGTGAACTCGTCGGCGCCGAGGGCCTGGCCTCGCCATCAGAGGCGAAACTCGTGCGCGCCGGCGCAAGCGGCAACCCGGTCACCGACGGCGTATTTCCCGAAACCAAGGAATTCCTTGCCGGCTACTGGATCGTGCAGGTCGACAGCGCCGAGCGCGCCTATGAGATTGCCGCTGAAGCATCCGCTGCACCGGGAGCTGGCGGCGCGCCGCTGAACATGAGCATCGAGGTGCGTGAAGTCATGAGCGGGCCGCCGAAGGATCCGGAGTAGTGGGCGCAGCCGGATGAGGTGCTTTTCACAATGACTCTCGACGTTCGAGCCGAACATCTGTTGCGCGACCTCGCGCCACAGGTGCTCGGCATCGTCTGCCGGCGATTCGGCGACTTCGCCGCATCGGAGGACGCGGTGCAGGAAGCGCTGATCGCCGCCGCCGTGGCATGGCCGCGCGACGGTGTGCCGGACAGCCCGCGCGCCTGGTTGCTGCAGGTCGCGCAGCGCCGCATGACCGACCACGTCCGCAGCGAAATCGCCCGCCGCAATCGCGAAGGCGCGCTGGCCGCCGAGACCGATTTCGTCGTCGAACCTTCGAATCGGGACGAGTCGGAATTCGGCCAAGGCATCGATCACGATGACTCGCTGCTCCTGCTCTTCATGTGCTGCCACCCGGCGCTCACGCCGGCATCGGCCATCGCACTGACGTTGCGCGCCGTCGGCGGCCTGACCACGGCGGAAATCGCCAACGCGTTCCTCGTCCCCGAGGCGACGATGGCGCAGCGGATCAGCCGCGCCAAGCAGACCATCAGGAATTCCGGCGTCTCGTTCGAGATGCCTGGCGAGCGCGGGCGTGCGGAACGGCTCGACTCGGTCCTGCATGTGCTGTATCTGATCTTCAACGAAGGCTATGCAAGCAGCATCGGCCCGGACCTGCAGCGCAGCGACCTGGCAAACGAGGCGATCCGGCTCACGCGCGCCGTGCACGGCCTGCTGCCGAAGGATAACGAGGTCGCCGGCTTGCTCGCGTTGATGCTGCTGACCGACGCGCGGCGTCCGGCGCGCACCGGCGCGGATGGCGAGCTGATTCCGCTGGCGCAGCAGGATCGAACGACCTGGGACCGGCAACTCATCGCGGAAGGTGTCGCGCTCATCAGCGCCACGCTGTCTCGCGGTTCCGTCGGCCCGTACCAGTTGCAGGCCGCGATTGCGGCTGTTCACGACGAAGCAGCGCGTCATGAGGACACCGACTGGCCGCAAATCCTCGCGCTCTACAGTCTGCTGATGCGCATGACCGACAACCCGATGGTCGCACTCAGCCATGCGATTGCGACGGCGATGGTCGAAGGCCCGCGGGCGGGGCTCGATTTGGTAGCAGCACTCGACAAGGACGAGCGGCTGGCAGATCACTACCGGCTCGACGCCGTGCGCGCCCACCTGCACGAGATGGCTGGCAATCATGAAGCCGCGGTCGCGCATTACCTCGCCGCGGCCGGCCGCACATCAAGCATCCCGGAACGTGATTATCTCAGTGCGCAGGCCGCGCGCCTTGAGTCATCGCCCACCGAGGGCTAGTGGATCGTCTCGGATGAAAGCATCGAGCGGGTGTTCCTTCCCCTCTCCCAATCGAATGATGGGAGAGGTGGGGCGAGGAGCCAGCCTATCCGATTGCAGGCGCGGCAGTCCTTGGCGGAACGCACGCTGCGAGTTCGAACCACCCGACCTGCACTGCTCTGTCTCGCACCCTCACCCCGCCAGGCGGGGAGAGGGAGTCAACCCACGCGTTTCTGCTAGGCTCGCCCATGCACTTGCGGCGCCAAGGGCGGTCGAGGTGACAATGTCCAGTTGTATCTTCTCTGTCTGGAGCGGTTGATGACGGCGCGCAGAACATTCCTGAAGACTTCGATGGTTGGTGCGACGGCATTTGCCCTCGGCGACAAGGTTGCGGCGAAGAGCGCGTCGACCGGAGCGCGCGTCGTATCGACCTGGGATTTCGGCGTGCCGGCGAACCAGGCCGCGTGGGCCGTGCTGAACTCGGGCGGACGCGCGCTCGATGCCGTCGAAGCCGGAGCGCGCGTGCCCGAAGCGGATTTGAAGAACCATAGCGTCGGCCGTGCCGGCTATCCGGATCGCGACGGGCATGTCACGCTCGACGCAAGCATCATGGATGGCGACGGCAGTTGCGGTGCGGTCGCTGCGCTCGAACACATTGCACATCCGGTCTCGGTCGCGCGCCGCGTGATGGAGAGGACGCCGCACGTGCTCCTGGTCGGCAACGGCGCGCTGCAGTTCGCGCTCGAACAAGGTTTTCCGCGCGAAGAACTGCTGACGCCGGAATCCGAACAGGCCTGGCACGAGTGGCTCAAGTCGGCGCAATACAGGCCGGCGATCAACGCGGAACTTGGCACATACGGTCCGAAGACCGAGCCACCGGGCGGCCCGCACAACCATGACACCATAGGCATGCTCGCGCTCGATTCACACGGCAACCTTGCCGGGGCGTGCACTACCAGCGGCATGGCGTGGAAACTTCACGGCCGCGTAGGCGACAGCCCGATCATCGGCGCCGGACTGTACGTCGACAACGAGGTCGGAGCGGCGACATCGACCGGTGTCGGCGAGGAAGTCATCCGCAATGCCGGCAGTTTCCTCGTCGTCGAACTGATGCGCCACGGCCGCACGCCGCAGCAGGCTTGCCGCGAAGCGGTGATGCGCATCGTCAAACGCAATCCGAAGGCCGCAAAGGAAATTCAGGTCGGGTTTCTCGCGATCGACCGAAACGGCGAAGTCGGCGCCTACGCGCTGCAGAAGGGATTCAGCTACGCGGTCTGCGATGCGAAGAAAAAGGATGCGCTTCTGCCCGCCGCAAGTGTTTATTGAAGCGCATTCGCAGCGGCGCGGCGCCCTGCAGCCCTCCTCTCCAAGGGGAGGGTTGGGTGGGGATGGCGTTGCTGAAGGTCGGGCGCCTCAATCGGCGCGCGCAGCGACTGTCGTAGCATTCAGTGGGAACCCGGATTGATAATGGAACGCAAAGCCGCGGTACTCGAAATCGCTGCCAACTCGCTGGCGTCCGCGCTAGCTGCTCAGGAAGGCGGTGCAAACCGCATCGAACTGTGCGCCGCACTCGAGGTTGGCGGACTCACGCCGTCGTACGCGCAGATCGCGCTGACGCGCGAGCGAGTTCGCATCCCAATCTACACGCTGATCCGCCCGCGCACCGGCGATTTCGCCTACAGCGACAACGAATACGAAACGATGCAGCGCGACATCGAGACCTGTGTTTCGCTCGGATGCGATGGCGTCGTCATCGGTGCACTCGATGGCAGCGGTGCCGTCGATACAGCCCGCTGCCGCACGCTGATTGCGGCGGCGGGCAAGCTCGGCGTGACGTTTCACCGTGCCTTCGACATGAGCGACGATCCGCGGCACGCGCTGGAGGACATCATCGCGCTCGGCTGCGAGCGCGTTTTGACTTCCGGTGCGCGAGCCGATGCGCTTGCCGGCGCTGAGTTGATCAAGAGGCTTGTTGCGCAAGCAGACGGTCGCATCAGTGTGATGCCTGGCGCCGGCGTCAATGCCGGAAACATCGCAGCGTTGCGGGCGCTCACCGGTGCGTCGGAATTTCACGCATCCGCGAAGCGCGAACTGCCGTCCCGCAGGCGCGGCGGAAACAACTTGCCGGGCATGACGGATGGTGAAGTGGCCAGCGACGTGGAACAGGTGCGGGCGCTGGTTCGTGCACTGAGCGAACCGAATGGCTGAGCGCAAAGATTCGGTCGTTCGGAGCCCCGACGTTCAAGTCCGCGGGGAACTATGAAGCAGCCGTCATTCCGGGATGACGAGCAACGAGTTACTCCGTGCTTGCCTCGCCAGTGCTCGCCTGCTCGGTGTTCGACTCGTCACGTCCGCCAAGCCTGGACTGCAACTCCGCCACGGTTCTCTCGAGCAGCTCTACGCGCGCTTCGAGTTCCGCATAGCGGTCGTCCTTGCCGGTGGACTCCGCGCGCGTCGCGTGCGCCGGCAGACTCTCTATTGAAACCGGGCCCGACAGCAGATGCATGTAGCGGTCTTCGCGCTGGCCGCTGGCCCGGCCGATTCGAACCACGAGCGGCGGATCGCGCGAGATCAACCGGTCGAGCGTGTCGCCGAGCATTTCGACGTTGGCGAAGTCGGCAAGCCGCTCGCTACGCGTGAACAATTCGGCCAGCGTCTGCGGGCCACGCAGCAGCAGGAGACCGATGACCGAACGCGGACGCGTGGTGAGATTCAGCGCCGCGTCGATCGTGTGTTCGTAGCGCAGTGCGCGCGCGCCATGGACCACGCGCACCAGGCGCTTGTCCTCGAGGGTGCGCAATGCCTGTCCGACGGCGCCGAGTTC
>DASSGP010000082.1:0-3682 GCA_035693405.1 Rudaea sp.
ACGGCGCGAAGCCGGAGCGGTCATCCACGATCTCGACGCCGCCGTCGCCCAAGCCGTACAGATTGCCACAAATGGAAAGGTGGAAACGCGCGACGGCAAGATCATCGACGTACGCGCCGATACGATCTGCGTGCATGGAGACCGCGACGATGCGGCGATGTTCGCGCGGCGGTTGCGCGAAGCGTTGAACAGGGCGGGCGCGCGCGTGGTGTCGGCCACCTAGAACTTCACGGTAACGCGTGCCCAGTAAAAACGCCCGATCGTATCGAACGTGTTCGCGTCGACGTTGCCGTTGGCGGTGTTGCCCATATAGATCACTGGCGGCGACTTGTCACCGAGGTTGTCGATACCGGCGTCGATGCGCGTGTTGAACTGCTCGAGGTCATAACCGGCTGTGATGTTGTGGTACACGCTCCCACCGTACTTCAGCTCGCAGCCAGGCGGTCCATTCAAGCCGTTGTCGCAAGCCGACTCGTTGTAGTCGAGCCTGGCGTAGCCGACCTTGAACTTGCCGATGTAGCGCAGCGTCCAGGCCGCGCGCCACGCGCCGAGGTTCCAGTTCACGTTCGCCAACGCCTTCCAGCGGGAGTAGTTGGCGCTGTTGGAGGCCGAAAAGAGGTTCGTATAGTGACCGGCGTACTCCTGGACGACGTCGCCTGGCAGGCCGGGCGCCGGATCGTTTGCAAAGCGATCGAGATATGTAGCTTGAAAATTCAGCGCGAAGTTGCCGAGCGCGGTCGCCGGCAGCCGATAGTGCGCGTTCAAGTCGGTGCCCTTGACGTCTATGCGCCCCAGGTTGCCAATAGGATCGACGACGTACTGGAGCTGGGCATGGAGGTCGCCCAGCACGGTGTAACGATGAATCAGGTGGCAGTAGGGACCCCCGTTTTCCAGGTAGCATAAGTCGAGGATGCTTTGCAACGAGAGACGCCCCACGACGTTGTCCAGATACACGCGCCACAGGTCGGCGCCCACTGACAGTCCCGGCAGCCCGCGCGGATCGTAAACGAATCCCCAGTCGAACGACTTGCCGATTTCCGGACCGATCGGTGAACCGGCGGGGATCGCCCCTTTGTTGATAGCGGCGACGCCGTTGGTAGTCATGCCGGTGATCGGATCCGGCACTGGCTGGAAACTGCCATCGCCCGGCACACCGACGCATGCGGCGTTGGTGCCGACGAGCCCGAAACAAGGGTCGATGGCGCTGCCGCCGCCCGCCGAGTTGCCCGCGTACAAGTCACTGATCGTCGGCGCGCGGAAGACTGCCGATACCGTCCCGCGCAGCAGCAGGTCGTCGACAGGCCGGTACTCGATCGCGAACTTCGTGTTGTTGGTATTGCCGAAGTTGCTGTACTTCGAATAGCGATCGCCGACAGTGAGGTTCAACGCCGAGGCAAAGGGCAAATCCTTCAACAGCGGGATCAGCAACTCGGCGTAGGCTTCGCGAACGTCAAAGGCGCCCCGGATCGGAACGGTCGGAGGCACACAGTCGGTGCTGGTATTGCAGATGTCCAACTGGACCTGCAACGCATCCGGGATAGTCTGGCCGGACTCCTTGCGGTAGCTGACGCCGACCGCGAGTTGCGCTGCACCGGCCGGCAGACTCCAGACACTGCCGTTGGCTTCGGCGACTACCGAACGCTCCACGTAGACGGTATTCGTGAACTTGTTGCCGGATGCGGCGTCGAGCGCGGCAACCGTGCCCGGATCGAGGACGTCGAACAGGTCGAACGGTGTGCAGCCAGCAATCGGACCGGTGCCACCCACGACAGGGTCAGTGCCGCAAACGATGTTGCCGGCAGCGTCCTTGTACGATGGCCCGAGGCCCGGACCGAGTCTCGAGACATCGATATAACCGCTGGTGTGATAGAGCGCGTTCGCATGGCCGTAGTTGAAGTACGCGTTCCACTGCCAGCTGCCGTCGTCGAACTCGCCCTTGAAACCAGCCGTCGCCTGATCGACTTGCGTACTGTAGTTGCCGATCCGGTTGCCGTTGCCGAGCGAACGTGTCCTGAAGATGAACGAATCGGCGCTGTAGTCCACGCCGAACGGGTTGTAATAGCTCTGCGCCGAGATCACCATCCCGCCGCCGAACGTATTGATCTGCGACGGCGAGATCTGCCACGCCGACTGGGTCTTGTTGTGGAAGTATTCGGCGTAGGCCTCGACATGATCGGTCAGCTTGTAGTTGCCGACGACGAACAGACTGCTGCGTTCCTGTGGCGTCAGCTCGAGAGCAAGACTCTGGAAGTTGTACAGATCGGTAGCCGGGTGGAAACAGCGGAAATCCTCTAATCGCGGTGGATTGCTGATCTGGCCGAGCGTCTTCAGGGTTGCTGCAAACGGGCAGCCGAACTGCTTCCTCAGTTGCTCCGGCAGCTGGATGAAGCCAGCGGGCGTGGCCCTCACGCCGCCGTTAACTTGGGCAGTACCGTAGTAGTAATAGACCGCGTTCTTCGAGAATTCGCGGTTCGACGCCAGAATCGACTCGAACTTGTTGTAGTCGACTCCAGCGAGGATGCTGCCCTTGTCGGTGCTCTGGCCGAACACGAAGTGGTAGCCGACGCGCTGGCCGTCGTCGCGGTCGGAAATGCCGTAGTTGGCCGCGAATTCCGCGCCCTGGTAATTGGTGCGCAGAATGAAGTTGACGACGCCGCCGATCGCATCGGAGCCGTACACGGACGACGCACCGTCGGTCAGCACTTCGATACGTTCGATCGCGGCGGCGGGGATCGCGTTGACGTCGCCGTAGAGATAGCGGTGACCGTTGACCAGAATCAACGTACGGTCCGCGCCGAGTCCGCGCAGCGACACCGTCGATGCGCCGGTGCCGCCACCAACGTTGACTCGTGGATTCGTGTAGGGCCCGGTTACGGCCGGAAGATCCTGGACGAGATCGCCGAGCGTGACCTTGCCCGAGCGTTCGATCGCTGCCCGCTCGATCGTGATCACGGGATTTGCCGTTTCGGTGTCCACGCGGCGAATATTCGATCCGGTCACGACAATCGTTTCAAAGGTCTGTGCCAGCTGTTCGGCGTTGCCGGTCGCCGTAGGCCCCTCGGCGGATCGCGCCACGCCGGCGATAGCGGCTGCGCCGATCGACAACGCGAGGCGAACCGCCGACGAAAGCTTGCTCGAGTCGGGTTTCAAGGCGACGACTCGACCGGCTCGGCCGTGATCGCAAAGATCGACGGGCCACTGAACCGCTCGTCGCTCGCCTCGATCGCGATGCTGCGCACCAAGCGCTCGGGGTGCGGGTTCGCGCAGCGCACATGGAAAAGCCTGAAGACGGTGTCACGGGCGCGCCAGGCCACACGCGCTCGATTCCCGGCCGGATCTTCGCTCCACGCTTCCATGACGTCACGCTGGTAGACGATGGCGATGCGCACGTGGCTGCCGTCGGCGTAATCGAGTTCGACAAACCCGTAAGGGTGCGGTTCGTGCGAGGCCAGCATGCAGCAGCCGGTCATCAGGATATTGAGAGCCGCGAACCGGGGTATCCCGGGACGGATGCCGCGTAAGGCAGCCGGATGCTTTGGGCCGGCCATGTGACTCACTCGCTCCGCTGTCAGCAGGATCGTGCCGCGTGCGTCGTAGTCCACGCCGAGGAAGCGGTGCCGCCCAGGTGCCAGTTCGTAGGGGCCCGTAGCTTGATGCACGTCTTCCCCCGACCCGATCGGGA
>DASSGP010000083.1:0-6566 GCA_035693405.1 Rudaea sp.
TGAGGCCGACCTTCATCTGTTGCGTTTCCACGCGCTCAATCGTCCGAGTCCAAGTCTTCCTCGAAGCGCAGGTGCTTGACGCTGCGCCCGTGCCGGCGCACGAGCTTGAGCGCTTCGATGCCGATCTTGATGTGCTTCTCGACGAAGTTCGTCGTCACGGCGCGGTCGCTGGCCTCGGTCTTCACGCCCTCGGGAATCATCGGCTGATCCGACACGAGCAGCAGCGCGCCGCACGGGATCTGGTTGGCGAAACCGGCGGCGAAGATCGTCGCCGTTTCCATGTCGACCGCCATGACGCGCGTGCGCCTCAGCAGGTCCTTGAACTGTTCGTCGTGCTCCCAGACGCGCCGGTTGGTCGTGTACACGGTGCCGGTCCAGTAGTCGTGACCGAGGTCGCGGATCATCGTCGACACGGCGCGCTGCAACTGGAACGCCGGCAGCGCCGGAACCTGCGGCGGCAGGTAGTAGTTCGACGTGACTTCGCCGCGGATTGCCGCGATCGGCAGAATCAGGTCGCCGATCGCGTTCTTCTTTTTCAGTCCCCCGCACTTGCCGAGGAACAGCGCCGCCTTCGGCTGGATCGCGCTGAGCAGGTCCATGACCGTCGCCGCGTTCGGGCTGCCCATGCCGAAGTTGATCAGGCTGATGCCGTCGGCGGTCGCATTCGGCATCGGCCGGTCCGCGCCTTTGACCGGCACGCCATGCCACTGCGCGAACATCTCGACGTAGTTGCCGAAGTTCGTCAGCAGGATGTGCTCGCCGAACTCGGCCAGCGGCGTCCCGGTGTAGCGCGGCAGCCAGTTGCTGACGATTTCGTTTTTTTCCTTCATGTTCGTTCCGTCATGTTCGTTCCGTCATGTCCGTTCCGTGCCCTTGATCTGTGCTGCCGATCACTGGCGACGATGGGCCGATTGATGTAAAAGCGATTCCAGGCGGCGCAAGTCTAGACCGCCGGAAGGGGGCTTGGGGAGTCGCCCGCCGCGCATACTCGTCGTCCGCCGGGCATCGGCGGCCCCGTCGGCACCGGCGACCTGCTCGGATTGCAATCAAGATGATTCCGCACGGATGCGCACAGGAGGGAAGCATGCGCAGTGTCAATCCGTTGCTCGCGGCCACGTGTCTGCTGCTGCTCGCCGGCTGCGGCAACAGCCGCAACAACGCGGCGGTCGATGCCTGCAGCAAGGCCATTGCCGACAAGGTCACCGGCAAATCCTTCACGCTCGATCGCAAGGACATGGGCAGTCATGCCAAGGACGAATCCGCCGACATCGTGTCGATCGCCTCGACCATCGTCTTCGACAAGGGCCTGTCGACCGAGTATCAGCAGACGTTCGATTGCCGCGCGCGCTTCGACAAAGACAAGGTGTCGGACGTGATCTACCTGCAGTTCAACTGGAACAAGGACGATCTGAAGAAGGTCAACGCGCAGTGAGATCGGCGGCGGCGCCGCCTCGTCAGGGGTGAGGTCGCGCGCGGTGCGCGCTCGTTAGCGGAACCGGACACCTACACTCTCGTCTTTCGCGAGCGGGCGCGGCGACCAACTTCACGAGGCCACGCCGGTGGCCGACTCACAGCGAGCGCAGCGAGCGGCCTCGCGAGGCCGCGTCCGCGGCCGACCTGACGAGCGCGCCTCAGCGCGCGGCCTCCCCGCTTCAAGCCTTGCCGCGGCGCGGCTTTGCTTTTGCGCGACTGCGCGGGATGATACCGGCCTCGCGGCAACCGCACCGCCAGGGGGCCTCATGCTCATCACGTTCCTGATCGCCATCACGCTGCTGTCGGCGCTGCTGTTCCTGGGTTACGGCTTCTTCGCCTGGACCGGCGCGGCCGCGGTCTGGTTGCTGGGCTGGCGCGTACTCGGCGTGAGTTCGCCGCTGCTGTTCGAAGCCTGCGTGATCATGCTGATCGCGCTCGCGCTGATTTTCGGCTTCCCGCCGCTGCGCCGGCTGCTGGTGTCGCGCTTCGCGATGAAGGCGATGGCACCGGTGCTGCCGCGCCTCGGCGACACCGAGCGCATCGCACTCGAAGCCGGAACGGTGTGGTGGGACGCCGAGCTTTTCAGCGGCCGTCCGAACTGGGAAACGCTGCTCGCGTTCCAGCCGCAGAAGCTGCGGCCCGACGAGCAGGCGTTCCTCGACGGCCCGGTCGCCGAGTTGTGCGCGCGTATCGACGACTGGCAGATCCAGCAGTTGCGCGACCTGCCGACCAGCATCTGGGCATTCCTCAAGACCAACGGCTTCTTCGGCATGGGCATACCGAAGGAGTACGGCGGCCATGGCTTCTCCGCGATCATGCATTCGCGCGTGGTGGCGCGGATTTCGACGCGCTCGGTCGCCGTCGCGGTCACGGTCATGGTCCCGAACTCGCTCGGCCCCGGGGAACTGCTCCTGCACTACGGCACCGAGGAACAGAAGAAGTATTACCTGCCGCGTCTGGCCAAAGGCGACGAGATTCCGTGCTTCGGCCTGACCGGCCCCGAAGCCGGATCCGACGCCGCCGCGACGCAATCGACCGGCATCGTCGAGAAACGCCTCATCGACGGCAAGGAAGTGCTCGGCCTGCGCCTGGACTGGAAGAAGCGCTACATCACGCTGGCGCCGGTCGCAACACTGATCGGGCTGGCGTTCCGCATCAAGGACCCGGATCACCTGCTCGGCGACAAGGAGGACTTGGGCATTTCCTGCGCGCTGATTCCGCACGATCTCGACGGCGTCGAGATCGGCCAGCGCCACGATCCGATGGGCGTGCCGTTCATGAACGGCCCGATCGTCGGCCGCAGCGTGTTCGCGCCGATGGACTGCATCATCGGCGGCAACGCCGGCATCGGTCACGGCTGGCGCATGCTGATGGAGTGCCTCGCTGCCGGCCGCTCGATCTCGCTGCCGGCGCTTTCGGTCGGCGCGGCACAGATGGCCACGCGCATCAGCGGCGCGTATGCGACCGTGCGCGAACAGTTCGACACGCCGATCGGCCGCTTCGAGGGCATCGAGGAACCGCTCGCGCGCATCGCCGGCAAGACCTACATGATGACCGCGACGCGCACGCTGACCTGCGGCGCGCTCGACGCCGGCGAGAAACCCGCGGTGTTGTCGGCGATCGCCAAGGCCTACCTGACCGACGGCATGCGCGAGGTCGTCATCGACGCAATGGACATCCGCGCCGGCGCGGCGATCCAGAAAGGCCCGCGCAATTCGCTGGCGCGCATGTGGGACGCGGTGCCGATCGGCATCACGGTCGAAGGCGCGAACATCCTGACGCGCTCGATGATCATCTACGGCCAGGGCGCGATCCGCTGCCATCCGTTCGTGCAGCACGAGATTACCGCGATCGCCGAGAACGATCTGACGAAATTCGACAAGGCGCTGTTCGGCCACATCAACCTGCTCGCGCGCAACTCGACGCGCGCCAAGCTGCTGGCGTGGTCCGGCAGCCGCCTGGCGAAGGCGCCGCGCACGGAAGACACCGGACGCTATTACCAGCACCTGTCGCGCTTCTCGGCGGCGTTCGAACTGCTTTCCGACGTCGCCATGGGCACGCTCGGCGGCTCGCTGAAGCGGCGCGAGAAGATTTCCGGGCGCCTGGCCGACGCGCTCGCCTACATGTACCTCGCCTCGTGCGCGCTCAAGCGCTACCACGACGAGGCCAAGATCACGGCCAACTACAACCTCGTGCGCTGGAGCACCGAGCACTGCCTGTACCGCGTGCAGGAAGCCCTGCTCGGCGTGCTCGAAAACCTGCCGATGCGGCCGGCGGCATTCCTGCTGTCATGGGCGATATTCCCGCTCGGCGCGCGCTTCCGGCCGCCGTCGGACAAGCTCGGCGCGCGCGTCGCCCGCGACATCCTCGAGGATCGCGAGGCTCGCCTGCACCTGACCGAGGACATCTTCGTGCCGCCACCGACCGAGGTCGGGCTTGGCGCCCTGGAAGGCGCCCTCGACAAGGCGGTACGCTCGATTCCGGTCGAGACCAAGTTGCGCGACGCCGTCCGCGCCGGCAAGCTCGACCGGGCACCGGGCTACATGCTCGACGAGATGGGGCTGAAAGCTGGCGTGATAAGTGCAGAGGAGTACCGGTTGCTGCAGGACGCCGAAGCCGCGCGCAACGAAATCGTCGCGGTTGATGCGTTCGATCCGCAGACGTTCAAGACGTTACATTGACCCGACTGACCCGAACTGGCCAAGAATGACCGAATCCGCTTCACCCACAACCGACATCGATCCTGAGTTGAGCATGCGCGTCCAGGCCCTGAGCCGGGAATGCGCCGCGCTCGGCCGGGCCTGGGATGCCAGCCAGGTCCAGTTCCTCTACGACGAATCCGAACAGCTGGCCGAGCGCGCGCAGCAGGCCGGCATCGTCGACCTGTCCGAGGCGTTGCTCGGCCTGTCGGCCTACCTGAGCTCGTTCGTCGAGAGCGCGCTGCAGCCGAGCCAGGACCAGCTCAACCAGTTGCATACCCTGGCCGAATCCGCGGGCGATGCGCTGGCCCGCTACCGGGCGCACATTTCGGTCGCGGTGCTCGGACCCGATACGCGCTCGCTGTCGGCCACGCAGCCGATGATCCACTACCTCGGGACGAATCCGGCCCATCTGGAGATCCTGCGCGTGCGCTGCGGGCTCGCGGGCTACGGCGTCACCGCGACGCTCAACGTGCGCGATGTCGAGAATGCGCTTGATGCCGGCACCGTGCTGGCGCTGGTGATCGGCGCGGAAAAACTCGCCGACTGGCTGACGCAGCATCGCACCGACGTCGGCGGCAGCGCTTCGGCGCGCGTGCCGATCGGCGTGCTCAGCGACGAGGATCTGCTCGATGTGCGCCTCGCGGCGATGCGCAGCTCCGCCGAAGTCGTGTTCGTGCTGCCCGAAGATACCGACCGCATCGCGCCGCGACTGGCCGGCCTGATCGCGGACCGCTCGGAACCCTACCGCGTGCTGATCGTCGACGACGACAACTCGATGCGTCTGTTCTGCGGCTCGGTCCTGCGCCACAACCAGATGGAAACGCGCGATTTCGCCTCACCGGAAGAAGCAATGCAGGCGCTGCACGACTTCACCCCGGACGTAATCATCCTCGACCTTTACATGCCGCAGATTTCCGGCTTCGAGATGCTGGCATTGTTTCGCGCCCATCCGCGCACCGCGTTCACGCCGGTCGTGCTGCTGTCGGGCGATTCGGACACCGAGAAGCGCTTCGCCGCACTGCACATCGGCGGTGATGACTACCTGACCAAGCCGATCCGCCCGCGCCATCTGGTCGCCGCGGTCACCGGCCGCGCACGGCGCGCCCGCTGGATGCGCCGCGAGCTGTTCAATGCGCGCTAGGAGCAGTTAGGAGTTAGGAGTTAGGAGTCAGGGGTTAGAGTTAGAGTTAGCGCCCTCATTCTTCACCCCCTCACCTCCTCACTCCTCACTCCTCACCTCCTCAGCATGAACGCTTCCTGGTACTTCGATTTCATCTCGCCGTTTTCGTATCTGCAGCTCGATCGCGTCCGTCAGTGGCGGTCGCGCATCGACATCACGCCGGTTCCGGTCGCGTTCGGCGCAATCCTGAATCAGCTCGGCAGCGTTGGCCCGGCGGAGATTCCCGGCAAGCGCGAGTTCACCTATCGCAGCGTGCTGTGGCAGGCCGAGCGGGCCGGCGTGACCTTGCGGTTTCCGCCCGCGCATCCGTTCAATCCGCTCGCCGCGTTGCGCCTGTGCATCGCCGCCGGCGGCGGCTGGCCGGCGGTCGAGGCGATCTTCGCTCATCTGTGGCGCGATGGCCGTGCCGGCACGAGCGCTGCGGAGCTGGCCGATGTCGCGCGCGCACTGGGCGTGGAAAATGTGGAAAATGCAACAAATTCCGATGACGTCAAGAGCCGCCTGCGCGCGAACACCGATGCGGCGCTCGCGGTCGGCGTGTTCGGCGTACCGACGCTGCGCGTCGGCCACGAATTGTTCTGGGGCAACGATGCCTCGGAAATGGTCGAGGACTGGATCGCGAACCCGCAACGCTTCGACGGCGATGAATATCGGCGCATCGCGAATCTGCCGCTCGGCGTCCAGCGCAGGCGCTAGGACATCGAAATTGCGCGCGGACGTGTCGGCTATCACCCTTCGTCGCCTCTTGCTTCCGCCTGTCGGCTGGAGGGCCGAATAACGTAAATTTAACGTTAGGTACCGGTTTTGCCGGGTAGACTCGACACCACGATGGAAGCCTACTGGTACTTCGATTTCGGTTCGCCGCTTTCGTACCTGCAATTGGCGAAGGTGCGCGAATGGCGTTCGCGCATGCCGGTGTCCGCCGTACCGATCGCACTGCGTGCATTGCTCAAGAGCCAGGGTTCCCAACCGGTCGAAACGATCGGCATCAGCGAGTCGGCCACGCGGCTGATCAAGTGGCGCGCGAAAACCGCCGGCATCTCGCTGGAGTTTCCACCTGGTTATCCATTCAATTCCGCCGCAGCGCTGCGCTTGTGCATCGCCGCCGACTCGTCGTGGAATGCGGTCGAAGCGATCTTCGGCCATTTGTGGCGTGACGGCCGCGCCGGATCGATGACGACGGATCTCGTCGACGTCGGCCACGCGCTCGG
>DASSGP010000084.1:0-11995 GCA_035693405.1 Rudaea sp.
AGTTGATCCATATCACGCATCTGCCGCCGTCTCGCGTAAGCTAGTGTTTCTCAGGACCATCGCCCGGTCCATGGATGTCGTTGCGTCATGATTCCCGAACTCGGCCAATTCGCACTGATCCTCGCCCTGCTGATCGCCGCCATGCAGTGCGTGCTGCCGATCTACGGCGCGGCGCGCGGCAACGCCGCCCTGATCGCAGTCGCGCGCCCGGCCGTCGCTGGCCAGGCGGTATTCGTGGTCCTGGCGTTCGCCGTTCTGACCTATGCGTTCGTCACGCAGGACTTTTCGGTCGCCTATGTGGCGCAGAACTCGAATCTTGCCCTGCCCTGGTATTACCGCTTTTCCGCGGTCTGGGGCGCGCACGAAGGTTCGCTGCTGTTGTGGATCCTGATCCTGAACCTGTGGAGCGTTGCGGTTGCTGCGCTGAGCCGGCGCCTGCCCGACGCGCTGATCGCGCGCGTGCTCGGCGTGCTCGGCTTCGTTGCGTTCGGCTTCCTGCTGTTCACGATCCTGACATCCAATCCGTTCGCGCGCCATCTGCCGGCGCTGGCCGACGGCAACGACCTGAACCCGATCCTGCAGGATCCCGGCCTGATCATGCATCCGCCAATGCTGTACACAGGCTACGTCGGCTTTTCCGTCGCGTTCGCGTTCGCGATCGCCGCGCTGCTCGGCGGCGCCGAGCGCACGGTGGGGTCGTCGGCCGGCGACGCCTACTCGCAACAAGAGGCGGCGGCGCTGGCCAACTGGGTGCGTTGGGCGCGGCCATGGACGAACGTCGCCTGGGCGTTCCTGACGTTCGGCATCGCGCTCGGAAGCTGGTGGGCGTACTACGTGCTCGGCTGGGGCGGATGGTGGTTCTGGGATCCGGTCGAGAACGCCTCGTTCATGCCATGGCTGGTCGGCACCGCGTTGATCCATTCGCAAGCGGTCACCGAAAAGCGCGGCAGCTTCCGCGCATGGACTTTGCTGCTGTCGATCTTCGCGTTCTCGCTTTCGCTGCTCGGCACGTTTCTCGTGCGCTCCGGCGTGCTGACCAGCGTGCACGCATTCGCGTCCGATCCGAAACGCGGACTTTTCATCCTGGCATTCCTCGGCACGGTCGTCGGCGGCTCCCTGCTGATCTATGCGCTGCGCGCGCCGAAGGTTGCCGGCGGCAAACCGTTCAAGCTGCTGTCGCGCGAAACCCTGTTGCTGACCAACAACCTGCTGTTCGCTTGCGCGGCGGCGATGGTGCTGCTCGGCACCTTGTATCCGCTGATCGGCGACGCGATCGGCGCAGGCCGCATTTCGGTCGGCCCGCCGTACTTCGGCTTCATGTTCGGCCTGCTGATGCTGCCGGTGGTCTGCCTGATTCCGTTCGGGCCGATGTTCCGCTGGGCTTCCGCCGACTGGCGCGCGGGTTGGCGCGCGTTGCGTCCGGCATTGATCCTGGCGCTCGCCGCAGCGCTCCTGGCCAAATGGCTCGTGCCGGCGCTGCCGCTGCGCGGATTGGCTGGCGTTGCCGCCACGCTGTGGGTCGGCGGCGGGATCGTGCTGTATGCGCTGATGCGCTGGCGCACGGCGCCGCGCGGCAAGCGCTACACACCGGAAATGATCGGCATGATCTGCGCGCATTTCGGATTTTCTCTTTTCCTGGCCGGCGTGCTGATCACCGAGGCCAGCAGCGTCGAAAGCGATCTGCGCTTTGCCCCGAATGAAACGCGAAACGTCGGCGGCCTCGACTTCCGCTTCAAGGGCGTCGAGCATGCGCGGGGGCCTAACTACTCGGCCGACCAGGGCACGCTCGAAGTGCTGCGCGACGGCAAAGTTGTCACGACGCTGTACCCGCAGAAACGTCAATACTCCGGCGGCGGCATGGCCCAGACCAAATCCGACATCGATCCCGGTGTATTCCGCGACCTGTACGTGGCGCTCGGCGAGCCGTTGGCCGATGGCGCCTGGTCGGTGCGCGTCTACGTCAAGCCGTTCGTGCGCTGGATCTGGCTCGGCGGCCTGTTCATGATGTTCGGCGGCTTCGTTGCCGCCACAGATCGGCGTTTCCGGGCGCTGCCCGAGCGCGCGGATGATCGTGGCGAGGCCGCGTTTCATACGCCAGACCAACACCATCCCCACCCAACCCTCCCCTTGAAGGGGAGGGCTTAAGACATGATCAATCGTTTGTTGCCGCTCGCGATCTTCCTCGCGCTGGTCGGCCTGCTCGGATTCGGCATCTACTGGAACACGCATCACGAGATGACCGAGGTGCCGAGTCCGCTGATCGGAAAGCCGGCGCCATCGTTCACACTTCCACTTCTATACGAGCCGGAAAAGACGCTCAGCGCCAAGGACCTGCTCGGCAAGCCCTACCTGCTCAATGTTTTCGGCAGCTGGTGTCCGACCTGCCAGTACGAGCACCCTATCCTGACCGGCCAGATCAAGCCGCTCGGCATCAAGCTGATCGGCCTGGACTGGAAAGACGAGCCGGACGACGCCAAGCGCTGGATCGCGCAGTTCGGCAATCCATACGACGCCGTGATCACCGACCGCGATGGCCGCTCCGGCATCGACTTCGGCGTGTACATGGCTCCGGAAACATTCCTGATCGATGCCGAAGGCGTCGTCCGCTACAAGCGCATCGGTATGTTCACGCCGGAAAACATCCGCGACGAATTGCTGCCGAAGATTGCGGAGCTGACCGGGCAACCCCAAAAGAAGACCGCGAAATGAGTCCGAGTACCGAATCGATTCTTCCCTTCCCCCGCTTGCGGGGAAACATAGGCAGGACTGCCGATGTTTGCAGCGGGAGCTGCCCGAAGGGCGAGCCACAGGGATGTGGCGAGTACAAGGTGCCGCAGGCGGATGGGGGCGATTCGCGAGGCAGCCCCCTTCCGCCCTTCGGGCACCTTCCCCCGCTGCGCAGGGGAAGGAACAGCTTGCTCGGCGTTGGCACTTTCGCTGTTGGCATCTTGTTCGCTCTTGCTGCGCTAGCCCTTTCCAGCAGCGCATTCGCCATCGACCCGCTCCCGTTCAAGGACCGCGCCGAAGAAGTCCGTTTCCAGAACCTCACGAAGCAGCTGCGCTGCCTGGTGTGTCAGAACCAGGACCTGGCCGACTCCGATGCCGACCTGGCCAAGGATCTGCGCAAGCAGGTCTACGAGATGATGCAAAGTGGAAAAAGCGACGACGAGATCAAGGACTACCTGGTCGCGCGCTACAACGACTTCGTGCTTTACGATCCGCCGCTCAAGCCCGGCACGTGGATTCTGTGGTTTTCGCCGTTCGCGTTCGTGCTGATCGGAGTGTTCGTCGTTGTGCGAATCCTGCGCTCGCGCGCACGGCAAGCCGGCGGCGTGCGGCCCGCCGATACCGAATCCGGAGACGACTGGTGACCGCATTTTTCGTGCTGCTCGCAGCAGTGATGCTGATCGTGGCGCTTGCGTTGGTGTTGCCCCCGCTGCTGCGCGCTGGCTCGCTCAAGAGCGATCCGGCAGCGGCCGCGCGCCGGCGCATGAAAGTCCTGCAGGAAGCGCTCGACACCGGCGTTCTGAGCAAGAAGGAATTTGCCGCCAAGAAGGCCGAACTCGGCAGCCAGTTGCTCGGCGAGCTCGACAGCCCGGCGCCTCGATCGCGCTCGGCATTTTTCGCCGCTGTCGCGGTCGCGCTGCTGCTGCCGGCGGGTGCGATCGTGCTGTATCGCATCGTCGGCGAGCCGCGCGCGCTCGATCCTGCATCGATCCCGCCTCCGGCTGCACAGGCCCCTGCCGAGCACGGCGGCCAGGACATGGATCAGGCGATTGCCAAGCTCGCCGAAAAACTGAAACAGAATCCCGATGACGTCGCCGGCTGGACCCTGCTCGGCCGCGCCTACCTCGAAACCGAACACTTCAGCGAGGCTCGCGACGCGCTCAAGCACGCCCACGATCTGGCTCCAAACGAACCCGACGTCAACGTTGCCTATGCGGAAGCGATGACCCTGGCGGGCGACTCGCACCGGATCGACGGCGAGGCCAAGGCGTTGATCGACGCAGCGCTGAAGGCCGACCCGCAAAACCAGCGCGGGTTGTGGCTGCTCGGTGTCAGCGAATATCAGGACCGCGATTACAACGGCGCGATCGCCAACTGGAATCGTCTGCTTGCGCTGTTGCCCGCCGGCTCGACGGTCATCCAGTCGGTCAAGTCCCAGATTGCCCGCGCCGAGGCCGAGCGCGACGGCCGCGAGCCGCCTGCCGAACAGACACCCGCAGCGGCCTCCGCGGAAAGCATCGCAAGCACCGTGCCTGCGCAATCCGCGCCAACCGGCGCGCCCGGCAGCGAAGGCCCGCACCTGACGGTCAAGGTTGACCTCGATGCGAAACTCGCTGCCAAGGCCGCTCCCGGGGATACGGTGTTCGTCTATGCCAAGGCCGCAAGCGGCCCGCCGATGCCACTTGCAGTACAGCGGCTGCGAGTCGAGCAGTTGCCGGCGACCGTCACCTTGACCGATGGCATGGGCATGCTGCCCAATATGAAATTGTCGCAATTTCCACAAGTGATCGTCGGCGCGCGCATTTCGAAATCCGGCAACGCGATGGCACAGAGCGGCGACCTGCAGACCGCGTCGAAACCGCTAGCGGTAACTTCAACGGCTCCGATTTCGCTGACGATCGATCAAGTGGTGCCGTGAGGAGAGCGAGGGCTGAGGGCTGAGAGCTGAGGGCTAAGGTGCGCTGTTGACGCTCAAGCCCTACCCTTCACGGGGAGGGTTGGGTGGGGATGGTGTTTGCAAGGACCGAGAGCTGAGAGTCGAGTGTTCAGAGCTGCGCGATTAGCGCTGCAAGCTGCCTGACTGAGTCAAATCCCGCTCGCGCTGGGCGTAGGCCGCATGCCGAAGTCGAAGGGCTTGCTTCGCGAGCGCTTCGACTTCGCCGCTGCGCATCTACGCTCAGCGCGAACGGGATGAAGGTTCACGGGCCACTCTGAGAGCGAGGAAGGAGGGTCGGCCCATTTGTCAGCGTTGCTGCAGGACCCGACCCTCACCCCAACCCCTCTCCCGGAGGGAGAGGGGCTTGACGAGCAAACCCGATGTGGATCTTGCGTCACTCGATCAAGGCTGCTTGACGTGAAACTGCAGGTCTACGACGAGCGGTTCGTCGAACAGTTCGGCGTTCGCATGAGTCATCAAATGGCCGCTGATTTCGCCGTTCGCCACGGTCACGTCCTTGATGCTGACGATGCCGGTACCGCTGACTCCGGAGTGCTTCAGCGCTGAATGCGCGAACTCGCTGCCGATGATGTCCCATTCGTTTCCATCCTTCATCAAGTGGATCACCAGCGCGTCGCCGAAGCCTCCCTTTTGCGCTTGGAATTCCGGGCGCGGGTCCTTGCTGGCGTCCTGCTCGCTGAAGATCAGCAAGGTGACCGGCTTGCCGGAGAACGGCTCGCCCTTCTTTGCAAATGCGTAGACCAGTCTCGCGTCCCTGCCGTTGGCGCTGTAAGTGCCTTCGACCGCCGCTGCCCACAGCGCGGTAACGAACAGGACCAGGCTGCTGCACAGAAGAATGCGGATCGTCGTCTTCATCGGAACTCCCCGTTGCGGATGTAGGTTGCCCCCGGTAAAAAGCATAGCGCAGCGCTCGGGTGCCGCGATACCTAAGCCGCGACGCAACGCCACAGCGCGTGTCCCGACGCCGCGTACTTGCGCTCGAAAGGGGTCAGCGGATCGTCAGGCGTGAACGCTTCGCAACGGACGTCCAATCCGGCCAGCCCTGCCGTTTCGGCGAACTCTTCGGCGTACACGTGCCAGTTCGTGCGCAACTCGATCGCGCTGCCGAGCGCAAGCAGAGCCGGCAGCACCGGATGCGCATGCCAGCGACGTTTGACCTGGTCGGATTTCGGCCACGGATTCGGATACAACAAGTACTGGCGCTCGCAGCGCAAGCCTGCCAACGCCGCCAGCTGCCAGAAGTCCACAAGTTCACAACGCAACAAGATGGCGTTGCCGGGCGCCGTCCCCGAGTCGATCTCGCGCTGGCCGACCGCGAGCCTCGCAGCAGACTTGTCGACGCCGAGCACCAGCCGATTCCGATGCCTTGACGCCAGGACGAACGTGCTCGCGCCAGTGCCGCATCCGGCATCGAGGACAAAGGCATCGGCTCCGAGCCGATCGGCAACTTCGGCGAATGCGCGCTGTCCGCTCTCGCCCGGACAACGACGATAAACACCGCTGAGATGGCGCGTCACGATCTCGCGCAGGCGCGGATGCGGCCCGGTCTGCCGGCTGCGTATCGGTCGCGAGTTCGCGCGCATCTGTCCTCGGCGTTGTGTCATGCCGCCGGTCCGTCGATAGAACCGCCGGTCGGCCGTAGGATATTTCCTACAGCACGACGAGCAATTCGTCCATTCCCTTGCGCCGATACAGCCGCGAGACTTGCCCATCCATCGAACACGCCCCGCGCGCCCGGCGTCGGGAAAGCAATCATGAGCAGCGCCCAAGGAACTCTATTGGCCGGTATCCCCGGTTGGACCCAGGACTTGATCGACCGCTTGAACGAAGGCTGGATCACCACGGCCGAGCAGGTCGTCGAACTGACCGGAACACCGCACGGAATGGCCGTGCTGAGCGAACACCTCGGAATTTCCGACAGCCACGCACAGCGGCTCGTCGAGGCGGCGTGCGCGCGGGTCGACCTCGATACGGTCGCCGCGAAGCGTCGCGCACGCTGAGGGCGGTTTGCATCCCGGGAACATCGCGTTCGGCCACCTCGCCCGAAGCGCTTCGCTGTCCCGCCGGCGGGAAAAATGATCGACCGCGATCCGTGCCCAATCACATAAGCAAATGCCGTCGCATCAGGCGCGGCAGCCTGACAACACCCGACCGGCGCGATAGAGTGTCAGCCAATGCAGGGTGCACCTCCCGCGCCGCCAAGGCAACGCCGCATGACCGACGCCACCCGCTTCTTCGACCTGCCCTCGCCATTTCCGATGAAACGCGGCGGTGCGCTGACCGGCGCGCGGCTGGCGTATGAAACCTGGGGCACGCTCGACGCGGCCCGCGACAACGCGATTTTCATCCTGACCGGCCTGTCGCCGAGCGCGCATGCGGCGTCGAGCGCGGCCGATCCGTCGCCGGGCTGGTGGGAGGAAATGATCGGGCCGGGCAAGCCGATCGACACGAACCGCTGGTTCGTGATCTGCGCGAACACGCTCGGCAGCTGCAAGGGCTCGACCGGGCCGGCGTCGATCGACCCGGCAACCGGCAAAGTGTACAAATTGACTTTTCCGGATCTGACCCTCGAAGACGTTGCAAATTCTTCGTACGAACTCGTGCGCAGCCTGGGCATCGAGCGTCTCGCCTGCCTGGTCGGCAACTCGATGGGCGGCATGAGCGCGCTGGGCTATCTCGTGCAGCATCCCGGCGGCGTGCGCGCTCACATCAGCATTTCGACCGCGCCGACGGCGCAACCGTTCGCTATCGCGATCCGTTCCCTGCAGCGCGAGGCGATCCGCCTCGATCCGAACTGGAACGCAGGCAATTACAACGACGAGCATTATCCCGAAGCCGGGATGTCGATCGCGCGCAAGCTCGGCGTGATCACGTATCGGTCGGCGATGGAATGGGTCGGCCGTTTCGCCCGTATCCGCCTCGATCACGAAACGCGTGAAGAAGGCGATCCGTTCGGCGTCGAGTTCGCCGTGGAGTCGTACCTCGCCGGGCACGCGCGCCGCTTCGTGCGCAATTTCGATCCGAACTGTTACCTGTACCTGTCGCGTGCGAGCGATTGGTTCGACGTAGCCGAGTATGCATTGAGGGAATCTGGCGATCTCGTCGGAGCCGCGCTGCGCCGGATCCGGATCGACCGCGCACTCGTCATCGGCGTATCGACCGACATCCTGTTCCCGCTGACCCAGCAGCAGCAGATCGCCGACGGGCTGCGCGCCGGCGGCGCCGGCGTCGACTTCGTGGCCCTCGATTCGCCGCAGGGTCACGACGCTTTCCTCGTCGACATCAAGAACTTCGGCGCCGCCATCGGCGGCTTCCTGGGCAAGTTGTAGGCGAATGCGCGAGATCGTGCGCTGGCAGGCGCTCGCAAAGCTGTCTGCCACCGGAAGTTACAAGCCCTCTCCTTTCACGCGGCCTCGAAAGCCCCTCCCCTGCAAGGGGAGGGATGGGTGGGGATGGTGTCCAGGCCGGATCCGACGGCAAAACGACCTAACCACCCGAGGCCGGACCGCATACAACCGCACATCTGCCGAGTCGGAGCGCTGGTACAATGCCGGCCGTCCCATTCACGTGTGCACGCCATGCTCGCTCTCGATTTTCCTGGTTCAACCCGGCTTGTCGATTCGCTGACCGCCGCGGTCTGCCACGATTGTCCGACCGATATCACCGACGCACTGCGCAACACGCTGTGCGAACTGATCCGCGATCCCGCCGTCAAGCTGCCGGACTGCTGCTATGAGCGCGCCGCCGATCACTACGCACGGCGCGAGCTTTATCGCAGCGAGAAGCACGGCTTCAGCGTCATCGCCATGACCTGGGGCCCCGGCCAGGGCACGCCGATCCACGATCACGCCGGCATGTGGTGCGTCGAAGGCGTATGGCACGGCTCGCTCGAGATCACGCCATACGAACTGATGGAGCACAAGGACGAGCGTTACCGTTTCGAATCGCGCGGCACGATGAGCGTCGGCCCCGGCTCGGCAGGCAGCCTGATCCCGCCGCACGAATACCACACGATCCGCAACCCGAGCCGCGAAGAGAACGCCGTCACCGTGCATGTCTATCGTGGATCGATGACCGAGTGCGCCGTGTTCCGCCCGATCGACGGCAAGTGGTACAGCCGCGACCAGCGCCAGCTGTCGCTCGACGCCACGCACTGATTTCCTTCTCCCGCGCAGCGGGGGAAGGTGCCCGAAGGGCGGATGGGGGCAAGCTTTGGAGCCGCGCACGGAAGCAGAAGACGCCAAATCTGCGCCGCATCGCATATAATGCGCGCCCTACCCGACGCGCCCACCCCTGCGGCCGTCAAATCACACTGGCCGGTGTGGCGGAATTGGTAGACGCGCTGGACTCAAAATCCAGTTCTGGCAACAGAGTGTGGGTTCGATTCCCTCCACCGGCACCAGTACTTACGCGCGTTTTCTCGACAAATGTCGGTCCGCAATTCCGCGCGCGGTCCGCAATCCATTCCAATTGCCGAGACCACGACCCTATCGTGAACAGTGCGCCGCGACGACTAAATGCCGTCTTGGATGCTCAATCGTTCGGCGTCGCCACGACACTTCGGCAGCATCCCCAACATCCCTCCATTTGCGGTTCAATCGTAGCCATTGGCGAAAATCTGGTCGTAGACGAACAGGGTGATCGAGCCGGCCTGTGTCAGAGTCGTACCGCTATCGGTCGCGTCAAGCGGCGTGCCGACGACGGCAGTGTTGCCGGATAACGCGACGCCATACCCGAACCAGTCCATCTGGGCCGGCGACGCGTTCATGAATTTTTCCGTCTCGTTCCATAGCGGCACGGGGAAGCCGTCCGTGCGCAGGAAGAAATAGGCCGAACCGATGTTAGGCGTGCCACCGTGCGAATCGTCGTCGCGTGCACCGATGAGCAGGTGCTTGCCTTGCAGGGCAATGGCGCTGCCGAACTCGTCGTCGGTATCTGCAGACGCGCCGGTCAACTCCTGGTAGGGAACCCAGCCCGATGAATCGACGTAGACGAACGTCTGCACCGCACCGGTGTCTGTCGGCGCGTTGGCCAGCGTGCGCCCCGGGGCGCCGATCGCGGCCCAGTCGCCGCTGATCGCAACGGCGTAGCCGGAGTAGTCTCCGGACACCGGGTTCGGATATGCCAGTTCGCCATACACGTGCCAGTCGCCTAAGTAGCTGCGGTAGAACACGTATGCGATTCCGGCATTGGCCTGGCCGCCGACCGTCTTCTTGCGGGCTCCGACGATCAATTTGCCGCTTTCGCCCGCCAATGCATCGCCGAACCTGTCGCCGCCGACGAGACCGGCAGGAAGCGTTATGGTTTCAAACGCCTCGTTGCCGACCGGGTCGCGGCGCAGGATCGCCACGGAACCGGCTCCATCCGCCGGCGAACCCATCGCCGCATACGTGTTGATGCCATCACCGAACAGGGCCACGGCATAACCCAGATTGGAGCAACAGACACTCGTTCCGACCTGCGTCCACACGTTTTGCTCCAATCGATAACGCACGACCTTGCCGGCATCGGTAGCGACATTCGGGATGTCGTAAAACGGTGCCCCGACGAGCAATCCGTCACCATGCAACGAGACCGCATAGCCGAATTGCGCGCCGCCCTGATTGCCGGTCAGTGTCGAATGGTATTGCCAGCCCGTCGGATCGCGATGGTACAAGTACACTTTTCCCACATCCAGCGCGATGAGCACAGCGTCGGCAGAATTGCCTTCCGCCTGCGCCGGTATCGGCGCACTTTCGTGCGGCGCACCGATGACGAGCCAATCGCCGTCAATCGAGACGGATTGTCCAAACGTGGCGCCGGCCTGCGGCACTTCCGCGAAGCGTTTGGGTTGTTGCAACCACGGCGGAGGGGTCGCAAGACCCAATCCGGCAAACAGTAGCATCGCGGTCGTCGTCAACATGGCCATGTCCTCCTGCGCGAAGCGCATTCGCTCCAGACCGTCGATGAAAATCGTTTTGCCGAGTTCGTCGGCGCCCAGATCGACGGGGCCGTACAGCGCTGTCTTGCCCAGCCAGTCGTATGGCCTAGCATCCAGGTCGATATCGAAAGGCGGAGTGCAGGCCCGTTCGCAGCGGTAGCCGCGATCGCAGTTGCCAATGCCCCGTGGGTGCAGGCCCCGTCGCTGCCGACCTTGAATATTTCGGCGTCGGCCGGCGAGACAGAAACAAGCGCCAGACATGCGCCCATGAGGGCCCGGACCATCCATGGAAACGTCAGATCGCGCGAGCACATCGGTGCTATTCTCGCTGCATCCGCAACTCCCGAACCTTTCGGCAAGTCCGGCGCCGCGGCCGCAAAAAGGGTCCCCGTGCCAGGGCACCGTAGGACGCAATGGCAATAGCGTCCAATGAGACTTCTCTATCGGCCGATAACTTTTGTTGATCGGCCTGCCAATAGGGATCAAGTCATGAGCGCGAGAATCTATTCCGTTCAGATCGAGTCATTCATGGCGCTGTCGCGCGAGGGCAACTTCGCGCGCACCGCCGAGGCGTTGCATGTGACCCAGCCGGCCCTGACCAAGCGAATCCAGAACCTGGAGCAACGCCTGGGGGTGAGCCTGTTCATGCGACGTCCGACCGGCGTGGAATTGACCGATGCCGGACGCATGCTGCAACGCTACGGCGCCGTGCTCGAGCACCAGGAAGAAGAGATCCTCGCCGCACTCGCCGGCGCCGACCGCAAGGACATTGCCGGATTCTTTCGCATCGTCGGATTTTCCTCCGTGCTGCGCTCGGTCATCGTGCCAGCGCTGGGACCATTGCTGCGCGCGAATCCGCAACTGAACTGCCACTGCATCAAGGAAGAAGTGCATCGACTGCAGGACATGCTGATCGCGGGTCAGGTGGATTTCGCCGTGTCGCTATCCGAATGCGAGCGCGCCGATATCGAAAACATCCAGCTCGGAACCGAGCGCAACATCCTGATCGAAAGCGCGCGTCATCGCACGCGGCCGAACTGCTACATCGACCACGAGCCACGCGACAACTTCACCGAGCGTTTCTTTCTCAGCCAGACCGGCAGCACGGTGCCGCGCATGGAACGCGCCTACTTCGACGAAATCTACGGGCTGATCGACGCCGTGTCGCAGGGAGTCGGACGCGCCGTCGTGCCGGCGCACCTGATCCTCTCCGAGCACAAGGTGCGCGCGGTGCCGGGCTACAGGGCGTACGACGTTCCGGTGTTCCTGCACTTCCATCGACAACCGTATTACACGCGTCTGCAGGAAACCGTGCGCGATTCGCTGGTGCAACGCTGTCCGCCGCTGTTGCGGCGCAATCGCGTGAAGGCCGGTGAAGGCGCCGGAATCGC
>DASSGP010000085.1:0-8711 GCA_035693405.1 Rudaea sp.
GGCATAGAGCGAGTCGGCAGCCAGGTTCATCAGATCCATCGCGATATCGGCGCTCTCGGGACCTTCGCTCTCCTGGCGTTCCTTGAGCACGCTTTCGTGCATGCGCTCGGCATCGGCAAAGTCGCCGCGCAGGTTGGCGAGTTTCGCCAGTCCGGTCACGGCTTCGATTCGCGCCTTGGCGTACGTGGCGCCGCTGCCCTGGAGGATTGCGTAGGCTTCGCTGAAGTCCGCGTGCGCGCCGTCGAGATCGCCGCTGTCCTCGCGCGCCAGCGCGAGCCGCGTCAGGGCGACGCCGACCTGGGGTGCGCGCGAGCCATGGATCTGCCGCAACTGCTCGACGCTGCGCAGCATGAGATCGCGCGCCTGCGCGGGTTCGCCGATACGATCGAGCACCGATGCAATCGTGGCGCGCAATTCGGCCTGCGTTTCCGGCGCGTCGCCGAAATGCTCTTCGATGCGTTGGGCGCCGTCGCGCAGGCGGTCGACCGAGGTCCTGCCGCCCTTGGTCGAAAACGGATCGGCGCTGGCGAACATGTCGGCAAGAAAGCTGCGCGCGCGGTCGGCGCGCTCGGCCATCGCCTGTGCGCGCTGCGCCTGCCACAATGCGACGATGCTGAGCCCGATCAGGCCGGCCACCGCAATGGCGCCGACGGCAACGGCGACGCGATGCCGACGCACGAACCGTGCGGCAACGTAGCTGAATTTGCGGCGAGCGATCGTCAGCGGGCGATGCTCGAGCCAGCGCGTCAGATCCTCGCGCAGCTGCAGCACCGAAGCGTAGCGATGCGCCGGTTCGGCCGCGACCGCGTGCGCGATGATCCGGCCAAGATCGCCGCGCAATTGGCGCGCGACGAGTTTCGCCGCGCCCGGCGCGGCCGGCGAGTCGGGCACCGCCTCTGGCTGGGTCGTGGCCAGCCGCGCGAGTTCGGCCGTCGTCCAGTCGGCATCGCCGGGGCGTCCCATCGTCGGCAGACGTTTGCCGGCGATCAATTCGTAGAGCATCAGCCCGAGGCTGTAGATGTCGGTCGCCGTCGTCGCGTGGTCGCCGCGCAGCTGCTCCGGTGACGCATATTCGGGCGTGAAGACGCGCGTCGCCGGCGCCCGTTCGTCGGTCACATCGAGAATCTGGGCGATGCCGAAGTCGAGCAGTTTGGCCGCGCCCTCGGCATTGACGAGCACGTTGGACGGCTTGAGGTCGCGGTGCACGACGAGCTGCGCATGGGCGTGTGCGACGGCCGCGCAGACCTGATCGAACAGCATTACGCGGCCACGCAGGTCGAGGTTACGGCTTTGGCAATAGTCGACCAGCGTCTCGCCGTCGACGTACTCCATCGCCAGCCACGTGCTCACGTCGTCGCTGCCGGCATCGACGAACGCGGTGATGTTCGGATGTGCAAGGCCGGCGAGGATGCGCCGCTCGCGCGACGCAAAGCGGGTCATGCGGGCGACATTCGTGTCGAGCAGCTTGAGCGCGACACGCTGGGTGAAATCGGCGCCTTCGCGTTCGGCAAGATAGACCACGCCCATGCCGCCGGCGCCGAGGCGCCGCACGAGGCGGAATGGACCGATGCGCGTGGGCATCGCCGCGCGCGTCTCGCCGAACAGGTTGTCGACCGCGCGCAGCAGCGGTTCGGCGACACTCTCCTGGGTCTGCTCGAGCAGCATTCGCGCGATGCGCGCGAGTTCGGCATCGTCGCGTCCGAGAGCCTCCAGCTCACGCGCGCGTTCGGCGGGCGGCAACGGATCGAGCCGGTCGACCAGCTTGCGTACATCGGCCCAGCGCTCCGGCGCGAACAGGCGCAGATCGGCGGCCTCGGTCATGCTTCGCCGCCGAGGGCCAGACGCAGGTAGTTGCGGGCAAGCCCGAGGTCGCGCTGCACGGTGCGCTCGGTAACCCCGCGCAGCTCGGCGATCTGCGCCGCGGTCAGGCCGGCGAAGACGCGCCACGTGAATGTCTCAGCCAGCTCGGGATCCTGCGCGTCCAGGCCGGTCAGCGCCTGCTCGATCGCCAGCACCTGTTGCGAATCGAGCGCCGAATCGGCGATGCCTTCGTCAAGTTGCGTGCGCAGCAATCCTCCGCCGCGTTTCTCGGCCAGGCGCTCGCGCGCGTGATCGATGACGGTCTGGCGCATCGCGCGCGCGGCGAGGTTGAAAAAGTGGCGGCGGTCGTTGAGGTTCGCCAGCGAACCGCCGGCCAGCTTGAGATAGGCCTCGTTGACCAGCGCGGTGGGGGTCAGCGTGGCCTGGTTGCCGGACCCGGCAAGCTGGCGCGCAGCCAGCCGTCGCAATTCGGCGTAGACGATCGCGTAGGCGCGCTCCCCGGCGTTGCCGTCGCCGCCGCCAGAAGCCCGCAACCAGCTCGTCAGTGGAGCATCGTCGCTCACAGTCCGCCAATCCCCCTTAGCTTCTCCAACCCCTTGGCATCGTCCCATGCGCGTCGCGACGGAACCTGCCAACACCGGTACGAAGAATAGCGCAACCCACTGAAATCTGCCGGACTCTGCCGCGTGCGCCCGACTCGCCTCGCCCCGGCGCCGCAGCGCGCGCGGTGATAAGCAAATAATCGCAAGTAATGCCGCTCGCTGGGCGTTTGCGTAACATGCGCCGATTGACCGGAAGAGGGCCGGGTATGCCGAACGATGCGAACGCCAGCAGCTCCGCGAGTCGCCAGTCAGCGTGGTGCGAATTGTTCACGAAGGAAGACTGGTGGGCGGTCTGGATAGGACTGGGCCTCGTCATCGTCGCGGGCGTGCTGTTCGCCAACGGCGCGAGTCTCAAATGGATCGCGGTGACGCCGCAGAAATGGTCGACACTCGATCAGGCCGCGGCGCAGTTCGGCAGCAATGCATTGCGATATTTCGCACTGTTTGCGTTGTGGCTGGTCCTGTTCGGCATCGCGGTGCGTGCGCTGGGACTGCGACTGGCCGAATTCATTCCGGCATTCGTCGTGTTGTTCATCGTCTCCGCGTTGATCTACACGCTGGGTGCCTGGGACCAGGCATCGCGCTACAACCTCGAACCGCCGCTCGTTGCACTGGTGCTCGGGCTGCTTGCGTCGAACCTGTTTTCCCTGCCGGCCTGGTTGCAGAGCGGATTGCGGGTCGAGTTCTACATCAAGACCGGTATCGTGCTGCTCGGCGCCGGTTTTCCGTTCGTGCTGATCCTGTGGGCCGGCCCCGTTGCGATCGGGCAGGCAGCGATCGTCTCGCTGGCAACGTTCGGCGTGATCTATTTTGTCGCGGTCAAGCTTGGCCTGGATCGCCGGCTCGCGGCGACGCTCGGCGTCGGCGGTGCGGTTTGTGGCGTTTCGGGCGCGATAGCGGTCGCCGGCGCCGTAGGCGCGAAGAAGGAGCACGCGCCGATCGCGATCACGCTGGTCATTCTCTGGGCGATTGTGATGATCTTCGTGCTGCCGCTGACTTCGCGGGCACTGGGGTTGCCGACCGGCGTCGCCGGCGCGTGGATCGGCACGTCCGAATTCGCCGATGCTGCCGGACTGGCTGCGGCGCAGACCTACTCCGGCTACGCCGGACAGGCCGGCATCGCCGGCACGCCCGAAGCCGCGGTGCAGGCGTTCACGCTGATGAAAGTCATCGGACGCGATGTCTGGATTGGCGTATGGGCGCTCATTCTGTCGATCATCGCCACGACGCGCTGGGAGAACGACGGGGTCACCTCGCGTGCCGACGCCGGCGAGATATGGCGGCGCTTTCCGAAATTCGTCATCGGCTTCCTGATTGCTTCCGTGCTCGTCTCGCTTGCCGCCAAGGGACTCAGCTACGACGCCTACAAGAAGACGCTGACCCCGGAACTCGTTGCGCCGTTGCAAGGTTTGCGCAACTGGGCCTTCATATTCTGCTTCCTGAGCATTGGCCTGACGACGCGTCTGCGCGATCTGGCGACGGCTGGTGCGCGGCCGTTTTACGCATTCACGGCAGGCGTCGTCGTCAATGTGATTCTGGGCTACATCCTGTCGACGATCGTGTTCGTCGATTTCTGGCAGAAGCTCGGAGAAGCGGCGCCGTGACGACTGGCCGTGCCGCGATCGAAGCGTCGTCGCATTGTGCGGCGATCGAGGCGCCGCCGCGCTGCGCGGCGTGCACATTCTTTTGCTCCGATCCGCAGGAACTGGAATCGCGGATCGCCGGATTGCGCTCGTTCGGTTCCGGATTCGCCTCGGTGCGCGCCGGCGATGGGTTGTGCGCCAAGCACGGCCGCTATCTGCCCGCTTCGGCCCATTGCGCATCGTTCGAGCGGCGCCCGCTGCTCGCTGCAAACACGCGCTGATGCGCGACGGCCGTTGCGGCCGCTCAGCCGCCTTCGCCTGAGTCCGTTACGTCGAACTCCGTCGTCACGCGCGTGAAAAACAGGTTGATCTTTTCGCGGCGCAGATCGGCCAGCAGCGTATCGGCTTCGTTTTCGCCGAGGATGAATTCGACCAGCACCGGCACATCGCCGGCGAGTTCGAAAAAATGCTGCTCGTGCAGGCGGCCATGGCGGCCAAACCCGGCGATTGCGCGGAACGCCGACCCGCCATGCACTCCGAGTTGCTTCGCGTGTTCGAGCAACCATTCGTACAGCAGCGCGCCGTCATGCCGGCGGTTCTCGTAGGTGTAGAAGCGCAGATGCGTGCCGATCATCTAAATCTCCTTGCGATCATCCCTGATCGCGAGAATCAAAAAGCGTGGTCATTTTTGCGATCATCCTTGATCGCGAGAGTCAGAAAGCGGCCATCCATGGCCGCACTTTTTTGGAGGAGCCACGTTACCTGAAAACGAGGCGTATGAAGCCGATTCCGGCCAGCGTCATCAGCACCGAGCCGATCACGTGTGCGCCGACGATCGCCGCCGTCCAGCCGTATTGCTGACGCAGCAGGAGCGTGACGGTCTCAGCGGAAAAAGTGGAAAAAGTCGTCAGGCCGCCGCAGAAGCCGGTCGTGACGAACAGGCGGATTTCCGGCGGCAGACTCTGGAACTGATTGAACACGCCGAGCGCTGCGCCGATGACGAAGCCACCGAGCAGGTTTGCCGCGAGCGTGCCGAGCGGCAGCGCCGGAAGGAACGGATTGAGCGCGATGCCGAAACCCCAGCGCAGCAACGCGCCGGCGAAGGCGCCGAATCCGACAGCGAAGAATGACATCAATCCCATACGTCTCCCGGTTGCATGATCGAGTCCGGAAGGTCGCTTGCGTGCGGGAATCGCCGCGAGATCGGGCTCGAAGCAATGCCTGTACGCCGCCCCTTCCGGGTGGCCAACAGGCATCATCAGCCGTTGCGGCGGTTATAAGGAGGAATGCCATCTCCCTGATACGGGGTAGATGGTAGCGCAATCGCGCCGCTGCGCGTCAAGTTCCGAGGCCTGCGCCTGGACAAGTTCGGAGCTCGCCGGCTATGCCGTTGTTGCAGCAGCTGTCCAACATCTATTCGGCGGCGGTAAAACAGACCACCTCTCCCCTTGTGGGAGAGGTCAGCGCGCGCAGCGCGCCGGGAGAGGGGAGGGCGGCGAAGCCGCCGACGTTGTCGGCGTCACCCTCTCCCCAACCCCTCCCCCATCAAGGGGGAGGGGCTTAAGAGCTATTCGTGCGCGAGCAAAGTTACTTGCGGAGCGCGACACTAGCTGCAGATCTGGTCGATCAGTGCGTACTGCGCGCAATGCGGGCGGTCGCCGCCGGGCGTCAGGCGTTCGTAGTGGCCATCGGCCAGCAGCTTCCAGGCCTGGGTGTTGTCGGCCAGATAGTTTGCCAGCGCCTCGTCGTAGACACGCTTGCCGAGTTCAGGATCGAGGATCGGGAAGCACACCTCGATCCGGCGCAGCATGTTGCGTTCCATCCAGTCGGCGCTGGAACAGAAGATCTCGGGTTCGCCGCCGTTCTCGAACCAGTAGACGCGGCTGTGTTCGAGGAACCGGCCGACGATCGAGCGCACGCGGATATTGTCGGAGATGCCGGGCACACCCGGCTTGAGCGTGCAGGCGCCGCGCACGATCAGGTCGATCTGCACGCCGGCGATCGATGCCTGATAGAGGATTTCGACGACGCTGACTTCGTTCAACGCATTCATCTTGGCGATGATGCGCGCCGGCTTGCCGGCGCGCGCGTGGCCGATCTCGCGTTCGATCTTCGCCATCAGGCCCTTGTGCAGCGTGAATGGCGACTGCAACAAGTGCTTGAGCTTGATCTGCGGACCGAGGCCGGACAATTGCTGGAACAGCTTGTGCGCGTCCTCGCCGATGTCCTTGTCTGCCGTCATCAGACCGAAATCGGTGTAGATGCGCGAGGTGACCTGGTGATAGTTGCCGGTGGACAGGTGCACATAGCGGCGCAGGACGCGTTGCTCGCGGCGCACGATCAGCAGCACCTTGGCGTGCGTCTTGTAACCGACGACGCCATACACGACCTGCACGCCGGCTTCCTGCAGCCGGTTCGCGAGCTGGATGTTCGCCTCTTCGTCGAAGCGCGCGCGCAACTCGACGACAACGGTCACGTCCTTGCCGGCGCGCGCGGCATCGACGAGCAGTGTGACGAGCGGCGAGTCGTTGCCGGTGCGATACAGCGTCTGCTTGATCGCCAGGACGTCCGGATCGATGCTCGCCTGCTTGACCAGTTCGATGACCGCGCCGAACGACTCGAACGGATGGTGCAGCAGGATGTCACGCTCGGCGATAGCTTCGAACAGGTTGCGCTCGGCGATGACCGCAGCCGCAAGACGCGTCGCGAACTTGGGGAACTTCAGGTCGGGACGGTCGACCAGATCGTAGATCGCGGCGATGCGATGAACGTTCACCGGACCCGCGCAACGGTAGATTTCACTCTCGCCGAGCTCGAAGTTCTGCATCAGGTAGTCGGCGACCGGCTTCGGGCAGGTGTCGGCGATCTCCAGCCGCGAGGCGCGCGCGTAGCCGCGGCCGCGCAGTTCATCGCGCAGCGCCAGCGCGAGGTTCTCGACATCTTCCTCGTCGACGAACAGCTCGCTGTTGCGCGTGACGCGGAACTGGTAGGCGCCGGTGACGCGCATGCCGGCGAACAGCTCGTCGACGAACTGGTGCAGGATGCTCGACAGGAACACGAAGTCGTACGGGCGCTCGGCGACTTGATCGGGCAGGCGCACGATACGCGGCAGCGAGCGCGGCGCGCGCACCAAAGCCATGTGGCCTTCGCGGCCGAACGCATCCTTGCCCTCGAGCGAGACGGCGAAGTTCAGGCTCTTGTTGAGGATGCGTGGAAACGGATGTGCCGGATCCAGTCCGAGCGGGGAGAGCACCGGCAGCACTTCGTTCTGAAAGTAGCCTTGCAGCCAGCGCTGCTGCTTGAGCGTCCATTTGTCCCGGGCGATGAAGCGGATGCCCTCGCGCTCGAGCTCCGGCAACAGCACTTCGTTCCAGAACGAGTACTGCGCGCCGACCAGTTCGAGCACGCGCGTGCGGATGCGCGCGAGCAACTCGCTCGGCGGCAGTCCGTCAGGACCGGCCAAGGCATCGCCGAACGTCACGTGGTGGCGCAGGATCGCGACCTGCACTTCGAAGAACTCGTCGAGGTTCGAAATCGAGATGCACAGGTAGCGCATGCGCTCGAGCAGCGGCATCTGCGGGTCCTGCGCCTGCGCCAGCACGCGAAAGTTGAACTCGAGCTGGGCCAACTCGCGGTTGAGGTAAAGCCCCGGATCGCGCAGGTTGACGGTTCGTTGATGGCGGATGATTTCGACGGCGCTCATGAGGATTCTGCCGGGGCAGCCGATATCTGGAACAAGATCAAAAGATCCACCACGAAGACGCGAAGGACACGAAGAAGAGCGGCAAGCGATGTCGAAGCAGGAATGTTCACCACTGCTTCGTCCATGACGTCCTTCGTGTTCTTCGTGCCTTCGTGGTGCATCTTTGCATCTTGCCTCTCAGGCGGTCATGGTGGATTCAAAGGCTAGCACGCGATCGGGTCCGAATTCACAGGCGAATGTGCTGCCGACGCCAACCTCGCTCTCGATCGTCAATTGGCCATGGTGCAGTTGCAGGACATGTTTGACGATCGACAGGCCCAGGCCGGTGCCGCCGGTTTCGCGCGAGCGGCTGGTCGAGACGCGATAGAAGCGTTCGGTGATGCGCGGCAGGTGCTCGGCCGGGATGCCGGCGCCGGTATCGACGACGGCAAAGCGCGCGCCGCCGTCGGCGGTGGCCTGCCAGGAAATCTCGATGCGGCCGTTTTCCGGCGTGTAGCGGATCGCGTTCGACACGAGATTCGAAAATGCGCTGTGCAAGTAATCGGTCGAGCCGCGCAAATCCGCATCGCTGGTGCGCACGAGTGTGATTGCATGGCGGCCATGCGAGAGGCTGTCGGCTTCGCGCTTGAGCGTCGACAGCAACGCGCGCATCGACACACGTTCGTCGGGGACCCTGTGCTGGCCTTCCAGCCGTGACAGCGTCAACAGGTCCTCGACGATCTGGGTCATGCGGCGCGACTGCGTGCGCAAGTCGCCTAGCACGGGCGCAAGCGCAGGCATGACCTCCGGTTCGAGCATTTCCAGGTAGCCGTGCAACACGGTCAGCGGTGTGCGCAGCTCATGCGACACATTGGCGACGAAATCGCGGCGCACCTGCTCGAGACGGGCCAGCGGCGTGACGTCGCGCACGACCAGCAGCATGTGTTCGTGGGAATACGGAATCAGCCGGAACGACAGGCGCAGGCTCTCGTCGCGGTCGGACGGCACCTCGCGCAACGGCTC
>DASSGP010000086.1:0-5584 GCA_035693405.1 Rudaea sp.
GAGCTGTACGGCCCAGCCGCCGGCACGGTTGGCGGCGACTGCCGTCGCCGGCGCATCGGCCGCTGGTTGCGCTTCGGCCGATTCGGCCACGCTGCTCGGAGCCTTCGGCTCGGCCTGCTTGATCTTCAGGCGCGCCGATTCGGCGGCAGCACGGTCCGCAAACGGCCCGACACGAACGCGCTGCGCGCTCTTGCCCTGGTATTCGGTCGATTCGCTATAGGCGACGAATCCAAGCTTTGTGACCTTGGCGACCAACGCGTCCGCATGCCCCTGATCGGCGTAAACGCCGAGATTGATGCTGAAGCGTCCGCCCGGAGCAGCAGGTGTCTCGGCGACCGGCGGCTTGGCCTCTGCCGGCACGGGTCTGGTTTCCGCCGTGGCGGGCGCCTTCTCCGGCGGCGTCGCCGCAGTTGCTGGCGCCTTGATGCTCTTGTCGGCGTCCGGCGCCTCGAACGTCGACGGCGCCTTCGTGTCGACCGTCGGGAGCTTGTCGGCCGGCTTCGCCGGCGCGGCGGTTGGCGGCGCAGTGCCTGCCGGTGGCTCGATCGCCAGGGTGCGCGTTTCGAACTTGCGCTCCGGCAGTGGTGGTATGTCGAGGTTCTGGATCGCGCTGTCCGGCTTCGGCGGCGCATTGCCGAGGAACATCGGGACGAAGATGATCGCCAGTGCGACCAATACTGCCGCACCGAGCAGGCGTTGTTTCAAACCAGAATCCATGGGCAACCTCGTCGGCAACACCGTCATTATACCCGCGCCTGCCTCGCATCCGCGCTGAATGCAGTTCCAGTTGAAAGCGGCTTCAATCGCATGTCGGGGAGCGCAAGCGTGCAACTGCGGCAATTGCGTTCAGATCGTCTTGCCCGCATCCAGCGCGTCGAGCGCCGCGGCTGCGACGTAAAACGAGCCGAAAGCGACAATGCGATCGCCCGCGACTGCGTACTGTTGCGCAGCTGCCAGTGCGTCGCGCGGGTCGGCGTGGGTCACTATGGCCACCGATGATGGCGCCATTGCGGCGACGCGCGTCCGCAGGTCGGCGACGTTGAGGCCGCGCGACGTCATGGCGTCCAGTCCTGCGAGATACCAGCGGTCGATGCGCAACGACAGTGGCGCGACGATGCCGCCGACGTCCTTGTCCGCCAGCGCGCCGAAAACGCCGAACGTGCGGCCGGCGATCGGATTCTGTTCGATCCACGTGGAGAGCACAGCAGCGGCCTGCGGGTTGTGCGCCACGTCGACGATGACCTCGGCCGCGCCCGGCCGCGCGAAACGCTGCAGCCGCGCCGCGAGCCGCGCGCCGCGCACGCCGGCTGCCAGCGCGGAAGGATTCCAACCGATGCGCTCGCGCAGACTATGGAGGGCCGCGATTGCCGCTGCGGCGTTCGCGGTCTGGCAGGGCGCCGCAAGCATCGGCTGCGGCAAGTCGATGATTGCGTCGCCGGACCGCCATTGCCAGCCGGAAGCTTGCGGCGAATAGTCGTAGTCGACGCCAGCCCGGCGAACATCCGCCCCGAGGCGCGCCGCCTCCGCAAGCAATCCAGCGGGCGGTTCGCGCATGCCGAGGATCGCCGGCCGCGCCGCGCGGAAAATGCCGGCCTTCTCGAAACCGATGCTGTCGCGATCGTTGCCGAGCCAGTCCTGGTGATCCAGGTCGACCGTGGTGACGATTGCGGCGTCGGCATCGACGATGTTGACCGCGTCCAGGCGGCCACCGAGCCCGACTTCGAGCACGGCGACATCGAGTTTGTTTTGCGCAAAAACCCACAACGCGGCCAACGTCCCGAATTCGAAATAGGTCAACGCGATCGCGTCGCGCGAAGGCATCAGGCGCGCCGCCTCGATGCGCTCGAATGCGTCGATCAGTTCTGGGTCGCTGGCCTCGCGTCCGAGCAGCCGGACGCGCTCGTTGTAACGCTGCAGATGCGGCGAGGTGTAGCAGCCCACGCGCTTGCCCATGGCCGCGAGCATCGCTTCGAGGAACGCGACCGTCGAACCCTTGCCGTTTGTTCCGCCGACCGTGATGACTACCGGGGCGGCAGCAACGGCGCCGAGTCGTTGCCAGACTTCGCGCACGCGTGCCAGACCGAGCTCGATGCTGCGCGGATGCACGCGCTGCTGATAGTCGAGCCATTCGCTGAGGTTGCGCATGCGTTGGAGACGAGGGCTGAGGGCTGAGGACTGAGACAGCGGAGCGCACACTCGGGACTGCGCGCACTTGCGCATCAAACCGGATAGCGCGCATGAAGAGCCGCGACGGCGCTGTTACTCAGCCCTCAGCCCCATGCCCTGCTCCCATTAGGCTGCCTTGGACGCACGCATCAGCAACGCGAGCAACGCCGCTACCTTGTCGCGCATCTCGCGGCGATCGACGATAAGGTCGATCGCGCCGTGGTCGAGCAGGAATTCCGAACGCTGGAATCCTTCCGGCAGCGTTTCGCGCACGGTCTGCTCGATGACGCGCGGGCCGGCGAAACCGATCTGCGCCTTCGGCTCGCCGATATTGATGTCGCCGAGCATGCCCAGGCTGGCCGACACGCCGCCGGTCGTCGGATGCGTGAGCACCGAAATGTAGGGAACGCCGGCGCTGCGCAGGCGCGCCAGCGCGGCCGACACCTTTGCCATCTGCATCAGCGACAGCAGGCCTTCCTGCATGCGCATGCCGCCGCTGGCGGCAAAGCTGACCAGCGGAATACGTTCATCGAGAGCCTGCTCGGCGCCGAGCGCAAACTTCTCGCCGCCGACCGAACCCATCGAGCCGCCCATGAACGCAAATTCGAATGCGCAGGCGATCAGCGGCTGGGTCTTGAGCAGGCCGCGCAGCACGATCAGCGAATCCTTCTCGCCGGTCTGCTTCTGCGCCGCGACGATGCGGTCCTTGTACTTTTTCGAATCGCGGAATTTCAGCGTGTCCACCGGCTCGAGTTCGGCGAACAATTCCTTTGTGCTGTCCGCGTCGAAGAACGCCGCCAGGCGCTGGCGCGCGCCGATCGGGTGGTGGTGTCCGCACTTCGGGCAAACGTCGAGATTGCGTTCCAGTTCGGGCCGGTAAAGCACGGCGCCGCAACCTTCGCATTTTTCCCACAGGCCCTCTGGCACCTTGCCTTTCGAGGTGCCTTCGGTGCGGATGCGCGAGGGCATCAGTTTCAGCAACCAGCTCATGTCGCCAACTTCTCCAGTATCGATCGGGGGTGCCAGTTCGGGCGCCCCGGGTTGTTCGGGTTTTTCCGGCTCACGCGGCATGCGCGCTTGCGCCTGCATCCACTCGAGCTACATCGAGGCCGGCGCGGATCGGTGCGAGAAATCCTGTCGCGCGAACACAGACCTCGTCCGGGGTCGCACAGTTCGCGAGTTTCTCGACCAAAGCGCTGCCGATGACGACGGCGTCGGCGAACTGCGCTAGCGCCGAAGCCGATGCGGCGTCGCGCACGCCGAAGCCGACCGCAACCGGCGTCTGCGTTCGCGACTTGATTGCCGCGACGCGTGCCTGCACCGGCGCAAGGTCGAGTCGATCCGCGCCGGTGATGCCGGCAAACGAAACGTAATACAGGAATCCTTCCGCGCGTTCGCACACTTCGGCCAGCCGCGCGTCGGCCGTCGTCGGTGCGGCGAGAAAGATCTGCCGCAATCCTGCGGCGCGCAGCGCCGCGATCGTCGCCGACTCCTCGAGCGGACAATCGACGATCAGAGCGCCGTCGACGCCTGCAGCGACGGCGGCCTTGGCAAAGCGTTCGTAACCGTAGATTTCGATCGGATTCAGATAGCCCATCAGCACGATCGGCGTCGTGACATCGCTCCTTCGAAAATCGCCGACCCAACGAAGGACGTGCTGCAGCCCGATGCCGCGCGCGAGCGCGCGCTCGCTCGAGTGCTGGATCACCGGCCCGTCTGCCATCGGATCGGAAAACGGCATGCCCAGTTCGATCAGATCGGCGCCGGCTGCGACCAGCGCATGCATCAACGGCACGACAGCATCCGGCAGCGGGTCGCCGGCCGTGACGAACGGGATCAGGCCGGTGCGGCCGGCGGATTTGAGCTCGGCGAAGCGCTGGTCGATGCGGTTCAACTTGACTGGCGCGGGAGTCACAGGCTTATCCCCTCGCGCCTGGCGATCGTATGCACATCCTTGTCGCCGCGGCCGGACAAATTCACAAGTATCATTTTATCTTTTGCCATCGTGCGGGCCAGCTTCATCGCGTGCGCAACCGCGTGGCTGGATTCGAGAGCCGCGAGTATTCCTTCGGTCAGCGCCAGTTCGTGGAAGGCGGCCATCGCCTCGTCGTCGGTCACGCCGACGTAGCTGGCGCGGCCGGTGTCCTTGAGCCACGCATGTTCCGGGCCGACGCCGGGATAGTCCAGACCGGCGGAAACCGAGTGCGTTTCGGTGATCTGGCCGTTGTCGTCGCACAGTACGTAGGTGCGGTTGCCGTGCAGCACGCCGGGACGGCCAGCGACCAGCGATGCGGCGTGGTGCCCGGTCGCGAGACCCTCGCCCGCCGCCTCGGCGCCGACGATCGCGACAGCGCGATCATTGAGAAACGCATGGAACAGGCCGATCGCGTTCGAACCACCGCCGACGCAGGCGACCAGCGTGTCCGGCAGGCGTCCGTATTCCTCGAGCATCTGCGCGCGCGCTTCGCGCCCGACGACCGCGTTGAAGTCGCGCACCATCAATGGATATGGATGCGGACCGGCGACCGTGCCGATGATGTAGAACGTGTTGTCGACGTTCGTCACCCAGTCGCGCAGCGCTTCGTTCAGGGCGTCCTTCAAGGTCTTCGAACCGGACGTGACCGGCACCACGGTCGCGCCGAGCAGTTTCATGCGGTAGACGTTGATCGCCTGGCGCTCGATGTCGGTCGAGCCCATGTAGACGACGCATTCGAGGCCGAGGCGCGCGGCGACGGTCGCGCTGGCAACGCCGTGCTGGCCGGCGCCGGTTTCGGCGATGATGCGACGCTTGCCCATGTGGCGCGCGACCAGCGACTGGCCGACCGTATTGTTGATCTTGTGCGCACCGGTGTGATTTAGGTCTTCGCGCTTGAACAGGATCTGCGCGCCGCCGATCTTCTTCGACAGGCGCTCGGCGTGGTAGATCGGGCTCGGCCGGCCGACGTAGTGCTTGAGGTCGCGATCGAGCTCGGCGATGAATGCCGGATCGTCGCGCAGGCGCAGATAGGCCGCGGTCAATTCCGCCAGCGGCGCCATCAGCGTTTCAGCGACGTAGATGCCGCCGTACGGCCCGAAACGGCCGTGCGCGTCGGGATACGCCGCGTAGTCGATCTCGCCGGACTTGAGGGTTTCTATACTTTTAAAATTTGCGGCCAATTGCACAACCTCACTCAGTGGAACGCACCGCGGCGACAAAACGCCGCATTTTCTCCAAATCCTTCACGCCCGGTGCCGACTCGATGCCGCTGGAGACGTCGACCGCGTAGGGACGGGCCGCACTGATCGCCGCGCCGACATTTTCCGGCGTCAGCCCGCCTGCCAGGATTACCGGTGCGGACAGGCTGGCAGGCAGCTGCGCCCAGTCGAACAGCTTGCCGCTGCCGCCCTGCTCGCCTGCCTCATTGCCGTCAAACAGGAA
>DASSGP010000087.1:0-7331 GCA_035693405.1 Rudaea sp.
TCGAGCGCGACGGCCCAGCCGAGTCCGAGTTCGAACGGCGTGGATTTCTGTCCGGCAATCCAGGCGTGATTCGTTGCCGTATAGTCGACGTCGATCATGAAAAGCCCGGCTTCGACTCTCGCCATGTCCATTGCGAGGATGCCGCACGGGACGATGCCGTAGTCGTTGCCGGCCTCGATCAGCGCATCCCAGACCTTGAGAGCTGCGCCGGCATCCATCCAGATTTCGAAGCCGAGATCGCCGGTGTAGCCGGTGCGCGACACGGTAACGGGCACCCCGGCCAGCGTGTTCTCGGCCAGGCGAAAGTACTTGAGCTTGTCGAGCGATTTCTTGCAGACGCGATTGAGGATCGCGCGCGATTTCGGGCCTTGCAGGCTCAGCGCGGCGACCTGGTCGGTGACTTCGGTGATCGTCACGTCCATGCCGATCGCGTTCATGCCGAGCCAGCGCAGCGACGGTTCGGCCGAGGTCATGCGGAACTTGTCGTCGGCCAGACGCGAGATCGTGCCGTCGTCGAGCATGCGGCCTTCGTCGTCGCACCAGCCGGTGTAGGCAACCTGGCCGACCGCCATCTTGTGGATGTCGCGAGGCGTCATGCGATGCAGCAGCTTTGCGGCATCCGGACCCTCGATGATGTATTTCATCAGCGGCGTGATGTCGATCAGCGCGGCGGCGTCGCGAATCGCCCAGTACTCGCGGTCGAGCACGAGGTCGTACGAACCGGCAACGACGTAGCCGGCCCAGCGCCGCCAGTTTTGCGGCAGGCACAGGGTCGAGGTGCGTTCGTGGAATGGCGTGCGTTTGAGTTGGAGCATGTTCGCTTCTTTGTTTGTCCCGGCACGCCGCGCGCGTGCCGCCCCAGGGCCTTCGTGCTGACGGCCAGCGGCGTAGTTTACCGGGTTACGGCTGGCAGGTCGCCTGCGCGGGGATCGTGCGGCGGCGCCATGAGCGGCGCCACGGTGCCGCTAGCGCGATGCCGTCTGGCGCCTCACGGCCCGCCTGGTATTGGCTGGCATTCCATGGCGTCGCCACCCTTGACGGCGAACAGGATCTCGCGACACAACAGCACGCTGACGGTCGGACCCGAGCCGGGTGCTCCGGCCATGTCAGCTTCGTAGAAGACAACGCGAAATTTGCCCTGGTTGTCGCGGACGGCACCCTGCCAAATCGACGATTCCGCTCCCTCGAGTTGCTCCGCAAGCCGCCAGGCTCTGCCGGACGTCGTAGCGTCCGTGGCGCAGGCGATCGCCGCATGCCGATCGGCGCCTCGAAGCAGTGTCCCGCAATCCGTGGCGTCGGCGCCGGCCAACGTGGCGAGTTTCTTCACGAGCGCGTTCGGCACGGTGTCGGCCGCGCGACAATTCGATGCGGCGACCAGTAGTGCGAGCAATGAGGCGAGCAAAGGTTTCATGGGCCGCATCGTGCCGGGTGTGATCATGCCGCTCGCCGAGCGCCCGGAACTGCGGCTAATCCTTGTCCCGCCACCTGAGCATGGCCAGACGCAATGACTCGAACTGGCGCGAAACATTCGTGCATGCATCACAGTACATCAGATGCAGGCGAAGACGCATGCGCTTGCCGAACGGCAGCGGCTCGTCCTGCTGCTGCGAGAGCAGACGCGAAGCCTGTTGGCAGGAAAGTCTCAGCATCTTGTGTCTAGCCAGGCTGCGCATTGCCGAAACCGTTCTTTTCGAGGCAGGTACGCAACATCATGCGTGCCCGGTAGAGTTGTACCCAGACGTTCGACGTGGTCAGGCCCAGATCCTTACACAATTCCTTCGTGTCGCTGCCGAATACTTCGCGCAGCACGAAGACCTGGCCGATGCGCTTCGGTAACTTGTCGATGCAGCCCTGCACGGCGGACAGGAAGCCTTCTTCCTGGCACAGTTCGGCCGGGTCGCGCACGTGGCTGGGCATTTCGGCATAGTGACCTGTCTCGTCGAACAGGTTTCCGAACTCCTGTTCGCCGGACGGCGCCTCTTCGATCGGCTGCTCGCGCCATTGCTTGCGCAGCAGGTCGATGATGCGGTTCTTCAGGATCGACGTGAGCCAGGTGCGCAAGGAGGAGTCGCCGCGAAATGCCGCGCGGCGCTCGTAGGCTTGAGTCAGCACATCGGAAACGCAGTCTTCTGCGGCGTGCTCGTCGCGCAATTCCATGCGGGCGATGCGCATGAGATAGACGCGTTGCTCGGCAAGCGCCACAAACTCGATCGACGCATTCGTTGCGGCGCTGCTCGCATTCGGTGTCATGACGATTCCGTGATTGTCCAACAGCGCTTCCGCGCCTGGCTTCCTTGAGGGTCCCGACGCCCGACCGCGCGCAAGCGAGAGGTCCACCCCGGTTCGAGTGCTCTCCCGCAGAGATACCGAGCAGCCGCGTCAGGCGCAAAAACGCTCCGATTGCGGCAAATCATAGCGGTTCCGTGGTTCCTCGGCGATCCGGTCCGGTTCAGCGCGACCCTTCGTGAGCGGCCCGGCGATGTCCATTGCGCGCGGGCCGAATTGCGCGGCGTTCAGATGGCAGGCCAGACTGCGAGGTCGTGGGACTCGACCGTTCCGGCCACTGCGCGGCCTTGGCGGATTTCGAAGCCCCTTACGGCGAGCGTTTGGTCCTGCTGCGTGGCCAATTCGATCAGGCTGGCCGTCGCGCACGCCGCGGCGGATTCGGCCTTGTTGTGTTTCTCGAGTTTCGCGGCGAGGTTGACAGTTTCGCCGATCACCGTGTATTCGAGCCGGCGCCCGACACCGATGATGCCGAATACGAGCGGGCCGTGCGCGACGCCGATGCCGATGCCGAGCGCCGGCAAGCCGCGTGCCTCGCGATCCTGCGCCCACGCGCGTGAGGTTGTCAGGATCGCATCGATGCAGCGCAGCGCATCGGCGGCGTACGTCGATGACGCGCGCACCGCGCCGAAACTCGCGAGGATGCCGTCGCCCATGAACTTGTCGATGTTGCCGCCGTGCGCGCGCACGACCGGCAGGACGACGTTCTGGTATTCGGCAATCAGCGCGATCAGATCCCCGGCAGACAGCGTGGCCGAGGCTTTCGTGAAGCCGCGCAGGTCGGTGAACATGATCGCGGCATCGCGCGCCATGCTCTGGCCGGCCATCGGCGGCAGGTCGGTCGTCGTGATTTGGTCGGCGACCTCGCTGTCGAAGAAACGCGACAGGGCATCCGCCGACTGGCTCGCCCGGACGGCGCGCGCCAGTGTCAGGCGTGCGCGTGTCAGCGCCGTCGCGAGCACAGCGGTGACGATCAGGATCACGGCGACGCGGATGATCTCGTCGTGCACATCGATGCGGCCGGTGGTCGCGGCGACGACGAAGTCCATGGTCTGGCCGCTCGCGCCGGCTTCGCGCCAGGCGAAGATTGAGAGCAGCGTCCAGCCGAAGGCGGCGGTGAGGCCCGACAGCCAGACCCAGATCGGTTCGAAGCGCAGCGCGCGCAGCGCGATCAGCACGAAAATCGCGACGAACAACGAGTTCTTCAGCGCGACCGCCAGCGTGGTTTCATACTGCGGGGCGAAACCCCAGAGCAGGCCGAGCAACACGGCCATCTCGGCGACGACCGATGCGGCGAGCACGGGCCGCGACAGCTGGTCGCTGAAAGCAAACCAGGCGCGCAGCACGATCAACAGGATCAGTGCGACGATGCCGAGCGGCAGCGCGGCAATCGGCGTATCGGGGCTGAAGCCGCGAGGAGTAAAAGTGTACGCAAGCGCGGCCGCGGCTATCACCGCGATCTGCGCCCAACTGACCCAGATCTCCGACTCACGCTGACTGCGTGCAATCTCTTCGGTCACGCGCGGCGGCTGTGGTGCGGCAGCGCCGAAAAGTCCGCGCGCGCGCGCCACGACCGGGTTCACGGCCCACGCTCGTCCATGACTCCGCCGGCCAGACGCTGGCAGGTGCCTTTGGGCACTGCGATCCACTCGCGCTGGTCGTGATCGACGTTTGCCTGTTTGGCGCATGAATGCACAGCGTTCGCGCAATCGTTCTGACCGGCCTTGGTAATGCCGTAGCAGCGCTCGCGCTCGATCGATCCCTGCCCATTGTGGCGCACGCTCATCGAAACTGCGCCGATCATCGCCGCGGCGACTGCGAGAAGGACTCCGGCGTTGACGGCGTCGCGTTTGTTCATGGCTTCAGCTTACTCCTGGAAAATCGACTGGGCTTCTCGCCGGGGCGATGCGAGAAGGAGCAGCCCGCGTCGCCTATAGAAATTCCGCCTCGAGATCGACTGACGAGCGCACGCCGATGTCGCCGTAGTGCGCACGCATCCAGCGCCCGGTGACGGCGCTGCCGCTGTCCCTGAGCGAACAGAGGAATTCCCAGTCCGGGCTCATTTTCGACGCGATCGAGTGCGCAGTCATGACCTCGTCGTCGCGGATCGAATGGATCAGCATCTGCTTCATCTCGGAGGCCTTGAGCTTCTTCTGGCTGATCAGGCGGGTCACGAAGGCGATCGCGCGCATCTCACGCATCAGGGAAGAATTGAAGCTGATCTCATTGATCCGGTTGAGGATTTCTGGTGCTGTTTTCGGCACCCCGTGGCGCACGATCGGATTGATGTGCACGATCACGACGTCGCAACTCTTCGAGCCGTAGATCAGCGGGAAGATCGCCGGATTGCCGATGTAGCCGCCATCCCAGTAGTTCGAGCCTTCGATCTCGATCGTCTGGAACAGGAGGGGCAGGCAGGCCGAGGCAAGCACGGTATCCGCCGTCAGTTCGTTGCGGTTGAAGATGCGCACCTTGCCGGTTTCGACGTTCGTTGCGCACAAGTGCACATTGACGCCCTGGGTGCGCCGCAACTTTTCGAAGTCGACATGCTGGTTGAGCACGTCGCGCAGCGGATTGAAGTTCATCGGATTGAGCTGATATGGCGAAAACACGCGGAGCATCGTGTCGAACATCCAGTAGAACGGCGACTGCTCGATCGGCAGCGCGCGCCCGGTCCAGTCGCGCAGCGGCTTGACCGGGTTGTACTTCGCGCCGGCATCGGCAATCGCCTTCCAGAATGCGGTCAGGCGCTCGCGCGCGTGGTCGCTGTCGCCGCCGGTCAGGGCGTCGGCGAGCACGACGGCATTCATCGCGCCGGCACTCGTAGCGCTGATCGCTTCGATGTCGATCCGACCGTCGGCCAGCAGCGTATCGATTGCGCCCCAGGCGAAGGCGCCGTGCGCGCCGCCGCCCTGCAGGGCGAGGTTGATCGATTTGCGTCGGATCGTTTTCTTCTTCGTTGCCATGACGATGCCCAACAGGTGGCTGGTGCGCGCCTTGCTTCCGCCTACGGTTTCATACTGCGGGCACCGTATGCCTTGGCGCTCGCGGCCCCGGCATGATCCCCTCCTTGTCGCTGTCGAGCAATTCGTGGCTGCGCGTGAAGCGGAAATGCGTGATGTCGGGCGGGAAGAACATGCCCCAGCTCCACTCGACGAAGATGCGCAGCTTGCGGCCGAGCGTCGGCATCTGGCTCAGGTAGTAGGCGCGCCAGAGCATCCATGCCGGCAGGCCAGTCAGCTTGATGCCGAATATGCTGGCAACGCCCTTGAGGTGCCCGACCGTGGCCATCATTCCGCGCGTGCGGTGCATGAAGGCTTGCGTCGGTCGGCCGAGCGCCTTCGCGACCATGTTCCTCGCCAGGTGTCTGGCTTCGGCGATCGCGAATTGCGCGGTCGGCGGCGCGAGGCCTTCGTTTCCATTCCTGATCAGTGCGCAGTCGCCGACCGCCCAGACGCCGTCGACGCCGGCTACGGACAGATCGGGCTGGCAAACGATGCGGCCACGCTCCGTGCGCAGCGCAAGCCGTGACGTCAGCGCATTCGGCATCGTTCCGATCGTGCATATCGTCGTGGCGGCGGCCAGCACACGGCCGTCGTTGAGCCGCACATCGCGCGCGCTGATCGCCGCAGCCCCGGTCATCGTCATGACATCGACGCCGCGCCGGGTCAGCGAACGCTCGGCCGCCTCTCCGAGCGACGGCGGCAGCTCGACGAGCAGGCGATCGACACTTTGCAGCAGCGTAACCTTGAGCTCGTCGGCAGCGACGCGCGGATAGTAGCGGCGAATTTCACGCAGACTGTCGGCGACGGCGCCGGCAACTTCGACGCCCGAGAAGCCGCCGCCGACGACGACGAAGTGACCCAGGCATCTGCGCAGCGCAGGATCGGTTTCGAGTTCGATCTGTGCGAGTCGCCGCAAGACCAGGTTGCGGATGTGCATCGCATCGCCGACGGTCTTCAGTACGACCGCATGCTCGGCCATGCCGGCGATGAGGTCGACGCGCGCACGGTTGCCGAATGCGAGCACCAGATGATCGTACTCGATCTCGACTTCGCGCTTGAGCGTGTCGCAAACAAAGCGCTTCCGCTCGAAATCGACATTGCCGACGGTCCCCATGATGAAGCGCGCGCGCCCGACCGTGGCGCGCAGCGGCGCGACAACGTGCTCGGGAAACACCGTCGCGCCGACGACTTCGGCAAGCATCGGGTTGAACGTGGTGTAGCTTTCCTCCGACACTAGGGTAATGTCGGCAAACTTCGCGTGCCTTTGCAGAAGACGCGTCAGATTGGCGCCGGCAAAGCCGCCGCCGACGATAACGATATGTGGTCTTTTTTCCGACATTGCGATCTTGCCTCTCCCGTCGCGTGCGGATGCCGAGATTACGGCTCACGGGATTGGACGACGCCGTTCGCAATTCCTTACACGCGCAGTGAGAGAATCCGCGGAACGGCGCTCAGGCGTGCCAAGGTCCGCCTGCGAGCCGTAGCGGATCGGAGGTGTAAGGATTTTTCGTGCCGACCGTCAAACGCACGCTCGAGGAGTGAACCACGTTCGCCGCAGCGGGGACGCACAGAGGCTCCGAGGCCGCGAACGCTCACGAGTCAACCATTCCACACTACTATCAACCCAAGAGGAACTTATCGATGGACAAGCGTCATACCCTTATCGCCGCCGCCGTTGCGGGTCTGTTCGCGGTTTCCGCCTCGGCGCTCGCAGCCGACCAGGAGCATGCCAACCAGGACAAGTGCTTCGGCATCGCCAAGGCCGGGCAGAACGACTGCGCATCGACCAACGGTTCGCACGGCTGCGCCGGCCAGGCCAAGGCCGACAATCAGGCGGCTGACTGGAAGTACGTTGCCAAGGGCACGTGCGAGTCGCTCGGCGGGAAAACCGCTCCGCCGGCCAAGTAACGAAGACGCAAGGGCCCGCCTGCGCATCGAGTCCGATACGCAGGCGGCGGCCCACCCCGACGCGCGTGCCCGATTGCTCGGCAAGGGGTGATACTCCATACAAATGAAAAGCGTCATCGACCAGGCCAGCCCGAA
>DASSGP010000088.1:0-2114 GCA_035693405.1 Rudaea sp.
TCTCTGCGTCCCTCATCTCCTGGCGCATTTCGAGCCGGTTGAAGCGGTGGAACGCATCGCCCTCGACGAGGTGTGCCTTCAGCTCCTCGCGCCGGAAAATATTCACGAAGCTCGACATGACGGTCGTCGTGCCGGCGCCGGAAGAACCGGTGATCGCGATTACGGGATGCTTGGTCGACATGCGGCCTCCAGGGGAAGTTCGTCGTTCCTGCCCGGCCAGCTGTCGACTTGCTGGCATTTCCTGCAAGCCGCCGTCGGCAGGTAGATCAGAATGGCGCGCCTGACTTGTTCCACGGTCGACAGGCGCGTGCATGCGCTGTCGAGAACGACAGGCCGGTAGATCGGCTGGTAGGAGCCGCTCACGCGCGCGCCTCCGGACGGAACAGCGAGCGTTCGTTGAACAGTGGCGAGACGAACGGCTGGTCTTCGCCGCTGTCGAACTCGCGGTGGTAGCGTTCGATGCGTTCGACTTCGCACTTCGATCCCAGGATCACCGGCACGCGCTGGTGCAACTGCTCGGGCTGCTTGTCGAGAATTCGGTTGCGTCCGGTCGAAGCCAAGCCGCCCGCCTGTTCGATCAGCATCGCCATCGGATTGGCTTCGTACAGCAGGCGCAGGCGGCCGCCCTTGCTCGGCGCCTTGTTGTCGCGTGGATACGAGAACACGCCACCGCGGATCAGGATGCGGTGGACGTCGGCAACCATCGAGGCGATCCAGCGCATGTTGAAGTCGCGGCCGCGTGGACCGGTCTTGCCGGCTTTGCACTCTTCCACGTAGCGCTGCATCGGCGGTTCCCAGAAGCGCTCGTTCGAGGCGTTGATCGCGAACTGGTCGGTCTCTTCGGCCACGCGCAGGTTCGGATGGGTCAGGATGAAGTTGCCGATTTCCTTGTCGAGCGTGAAACCGTGCGTGCCCTGGCCGACAGTCAGAACCAGGATCGTAGACGGCCCGTAGATCGCGTAGCCTGCGGCAACCTGCTTGTTGCCCGGCTGCAGATAGTCGGTCTCGACCGGCGCTTTTTCGCTGCCGTGCAAGAGCACTGAAAATATCGTGCCGACCGCAACGTTGAGGTCGATGTTCGCCGAGCCATCGAGCGGATCGAACAGAAGCAGATGGCGGCCGCGCGCATACTCGGCCGGAATCTCGAACGGCGCTTCCATCTCCTCGGAAACCATGCCGGCGACGAGCCCGCCCCAGTCGCAGTGGCGCAGGATGATCTCGTTGGTCAGCACGTCGAGCGGCTTCTGCACTTCCCCCTGCACGTTGTGCGTCTCGAGCGAGCCGGTGTTGCCGTCGAGCGCGCCCTTGGCCGCGACCGCGCTGATCGCCTTGATCGCCGCGGCGACGTCGACGAGCAACGCGGCAAGCGCTTGGCCGTCCGGCGAACTCTTGAGCTGCTCGATCAGGAATTTCGACAGCGTGGTGCGGCGGGTGAACATGGTGGTGTCTCCGGTGCGATGCCGTTCTGAAGTGCTTTCACTCTTAGCTCGTCATTCCGGCGAAAGCCGGAATCCAGCTCCTTCGCCTTTGTTGCGACCCAGGCAAGAGCAGAAGAGCTGGATTCCGGCTTTCGCCGGAATGACGAGCAAAGTAGAAACGCGGTTGCTCATCACTTTGCGTCTCCATCCAACCCGCCGCGAAACACGCGGCTGGCGCGAATGTCCTCGGGCGCGATCAGCATCAGCTGGTCTTTCTCAGGCGACGCATTCGTTCCCGCTGCAGCAAACAGCCGGCTGGCATGGCGCAGGCGCGCGCGGTCGAGAGCGTTGCGGATCGAGCGTGCGTTGGCGAAATTCGGCTGCTGGAGTCGCAGCGCAACGTACTCGCGCATCGCCTGCAGGCTCGCGGCGTCGAAGCTGTAGTCCATCCGCCGTGCGATCAACTCGGCAATCTGCAGCAATTCGTCCGGCGTGTAGTCCGGAAAATCGATGTGGTGGGCGATGCGCGAGGCCATGCCCGGATTGCTGCGGAAAAACGTGTCCATGCGGTTCTTGTAGCCGGCCAGGATCACGACGATGTCGTCGCGCTGGTTTTCCATGACCTGCAGCAGGATCTCGATCGACTCCTGACCGTAGTCGCGTTCGTTCTCGGGCCGGTACAGGTAGTACGCCTCG
>DASSGP010000089.1:0-4843 GCA_035693405.1 Rudaea sp.
CGCGCTGGATGTTCTCGATAAGCGCCATTGCCACGACCGCCTGGTCGGGCACTTCACGCACGAGCGCGGGAATCTCGCCGAGCCCGGCCTGCTGCGCGGCGCGCCAGCGGCGTTCGCCGGCGATGATTTCGAAGCGCGCGCCGCCGATCGGGCGGACGATGATAGGCTGGATGACGCCCTGCGCCTTGATCGATGCGGCGAGTTCGGCCAGGCGTTCCGGATCCATCGCCTGGCGCGGCTGAAATTTTCCGGGCTGGATTCGATCGAGGCGCAATTGCTGCAGTTCACCTTCCGCTGCGGCGCTATCGTCTTCGGGCGTACCCAGCAGCACGTCGAGATCGCGCGCGCCGAGTCCTCCGCGTCGTTTGGCCGCCATGCGCATCAATCTCCTAGAGAAGCTCTGAACAAGTATGCATAGGCGTCACCGATCTGTCTGTGTGCAGTTAGTTCACGTGAGCCGGGTTCGGCTGGCTCGGCAAGCGTTCGCGCCGCAGCATTTCGCCGGCCAGGCCGAGGTAGGCGATCGCGCCACGCGATTCGCGGTCGTACAGGTTGATCGGCAGGCCGTGGCTCGGTGCTTCGGCCAGGCGCACGTTGCGCGGGATGATCGAGCGCAGCAGCTTGTCGCCGAAGTGCTTGACCAGCTGCGCCGACACATCGTTGCCGAGATTGTTGCGCACGTCGTACATCGTGCGCAGCAGGCCTTCGATCTCGAGTTGCGGATTCAGGCGCGTGCGCACGGCCTTGATCGTGTCGAGCAGGCTCGACAGGCCTTCGAGCGCGAAGTATTCGCACTGCACCGGGATCAGTACGCCATGCGCGGCAGTCAGTGCGTTGATCGTCAGCAGGTGCAGCGACGGCGGACAATCGATCAGGATCGTCTGGTAATGGTTGCCGAGCTTGGCCAGTTGCTCCTTCAAGCGCGATTCGCGCGCCAGCACGTCGATCAACTTCAATTCGGCGGCGGTCAGGTCGCGGCTGCCGGGGAGCAGATCGAAACCGGCCTTGGTCGGCACGATCGCGCTCTGGATCGGCGCTTCCTCGAGCAGCACTTCGCAGCCGGTCAGCTTGACCGTGCGCTTGTCCAGGCCCGAGGCCATCGTCGCGTTGCCCTGCGGATCCAGATCGACGAGCAGGATATTGCGGCGCGTCTCGGCCAGCGCCGCGGCCAGGTTGACCGCGGTCGTCGTCTTGCCGACGCCGCCCTTCTGATTGGCGATTGCGATGATGCGAGTCATTGGCTGCTTTCCTCAGGCCGCATGCCCATGCTGCACGGCCTGCGTGCGCCGGATTATCACCGCGTGGCGCGCTGCCGCCAAACCCGGTACACGCAGCGCATGCACGTCGGCGACGACGAATCCGTCCGGCAGGGTCATGATCTCGTCACGCTGCAACTGTCCCTTGAGCGCGAGCAGGATGCCGTCCGGGGCGAGCAAGTGGCCGGCCGACTGCAGCATGTCGCCGAGCGAGGCGAACGCGCGCGCGGTTACCGTATCGTATTGGCCGCGCGCATCTTCTACGCGGCTGGCTTCGATGCGCACGTTGGCGAGCTTGAGCGTGCGCACCGCTTCACGCAGGAAGCGCGTCTTCTTGCCGTTCGCATCGATCAAGGTTACCTGGCGCTCCGGACTGAGCACCGCGAGCGGGATGCCGGGCAGGCCGGCGCCGGTGCCGATGTCGGCCAGGCGCTCGCCGCGCACGAACGGCGCGGCGGCGAGCGAATCGAGCAGATGGTGCGTGACCATCTGCTCCGGCGCGCGGATCGACGTCAGGTTGTAGGCGGCGTTCCAGCGCGTCAGCAGTTCCAGATAATCGATCAGCGCGTCGACCGCGGCGACTTCCGCCGCCAGGCCGAGTTCAGCCATGCCCGCCCGCAACTGGGCGAACATCGCGGCGCGATCGGGAACGGGGCTCATGCGATTTCTCGTGGCCGCGAAAGGCGCGGCGAGCCGGCAAGTATCCTTGGCCGGGCCGGCAAAATCCAGCGCAATGCGAAGCGCCGGCCGACTCAGCCAGCCGTACCGGGCAAACGGGAAACCAAAATCCGTTCTTGCCGACCATGGCTGGCGAAGCGAGCGAAGTCGAAGCGCTTTACAGACCCTTCGATTTCGGCCTTCGATGGGCAGGATGCCCGAGTGCCGCGAGGCCATGGATGGCCAGGAGCGGCCGGCCGACGCTCAGGGCAGACGGTTTTGCCCGACCTGTCGCCGCGCCGGCGCCTAGAGGTGAGCGACCTGCACGCGCGTGATCAGCAGGCCGCGATCGCGCAGCTGCCGGTTCAGATCGGCCTTCAGGCGCTTGTTACGTGCGGTGCCGTCTTCATTGGCCGATCCGGCGAGCAGGCTCGGCAGGCAGCCGCGCACCAACTCGCCGACGTCGTCGATGACCGCGTCGGCGCGTTCGGCGTCGATGACCTGGAAAAACACCTGGCCCGTGTACGCGCCGTCGGACAGAACCGACTCCACCTTGCCAAGCTCGACGATATTGCCGAGCAGGCGGATCTTGTGCGCCACGCGTTCGACGACCGGCAGGACAATGTGCGTGCCTGCGCCGATTGTGCGCATGTGGCCGCCGATGCGGCGCAACGTGTAGGCATGACCTTCGGGGATGCGGCGCACGCAAGCGAGCGCGGCGGCGGCTGCGGCGCCAATCAGCGTCAAAACAAACATCGGGGACATTGTTATTCCCTTTAGATCAGGGGTTTATAAGCTGCTTATAAACCTTTTTCTAGTAAAAAGCTACAGCGCGATGAAACAGCTGCCATTTGACATAGCCTGAACCTTCGCCGGGGAACAATCGCTGAATGATTTCGCAGTTCGACTGCGAGCTACGTCACAGCTTCCGGAACGCTCTGCGTCGAGCCGAACAAAGCTTCGAAATCCAAGGCGCGCAGCGGCCGCGGTTCGCCTAGATAGTTGCCTTGCGCGTAGTCGGCGCCGCAGGCACGAAGTGCGCTCAACGTCGCGAAACTGTCGACATGTTCGCCGATCACCCGTAATTTTAGCGATTGTGCAAGCTGGGTAATCGAGCTGACCATCTTGTTGTCGAGCTCGCTTCCGGCCATCCCCTCGACGAAACTGCCTTCGATCTTGACGAAGTCGACCGGCAGATGGCGCAGGTGCGTGAACGACGAAAAGCCGGTGCCGAAATCGTCGAGCGCGAAGCGGCAGCCGAGCTTCTTCAGCGCCGATATGAAGCGGCGCGCGACATGCAGGCTCGTCAGCTCGCTGGTCTCGGTGATTTCGAAGATCAGCTGGTGCGCCGGGACGTCGGATGCCTTGACCGCCGCTTCGATCAGGCCGAGCGATTCCGGATCGGCCAGCGTCATGTTCGACAGATTGACGTTGAACGCGATCGGTGCGCGCAGACCCTTGAGTCCTTCGAGATGGCGCAGCAGCCGGTTGATGATCCACAGATCGATCTTCGGCATCATGCCGACGCGCTCGGCCAGCGGCACGAACACGCTCGGCGAAATCAGCTGGCCGTCCTTGCCGACCATGCGGATCAGCACTTCAAACAGGTATTCCAGCCCCGGCCTGCCGGCGCCGTTGATGCGCCAGCCCTGGCGCTGCACGATCGTATCTTCGGTCAGGCCGAGCGCGGCGATCGGCACGATCGGCTGGGCCAGGAACACGAAGCGTTCCTGTTCCAGCGCGTTGCGCAGGCGATCGGTCCAGCCGGCTTCGATTTCGCGCGCGATGCGCGCGTCGAATTCGCCGACATAGATCTCGGTCTGGTCGCGTCCGCGCTGCTTGGCCGCCTTGCAGGCCAGGCGCGCATGTTCGAGCGCATATTCGCCCGACGGCGTGTCCTTGCTGATCACGGCGACGCCGACCGACGCGCTGACCTGGCGCTTCTGTCCGTGCGCCTGGTAGTGGCACTGATGCAGCAGTTCGCGATAGCCGTCGGCGACCGGGAACAGATTTTCGAGTTGCACGCCGGTCAGCATCAAGGCGAAGCGGTCGCCTTCGACGCGGCCAAGCGCGTCGCCGTCGCGCAACCGTTTGCCGATGATGCCGGCGACGTCGACGAGCAGTTGTTCCGCATTCTGCGAGCCGGCGATGTCGACGACATAGTTGTAACGGTCGATATCGATGTACAACACCGCGGCGTAACCGCCGTGTTCCCTGCGCCGGTGCAGTTCCTGCGTCAGCAGCTGGTTGAAGCTCTTGGCGTTGACCAGGCTGGTCAGTCGATCGTGGCTTACTTCCCAGCGCAGGCGCTCGGCGCTCTTGCGTTCGGAAATGTCGCGGAACACGACGACAGAACCTTCGCGGCGCTGCTCGATCGCCAGCGGCAGCACCGTGCATTCGACCGGCATGCCGTCGCCGTCGTGCTTCCAGAACACGGTCTCATGGCCCTTGAGCGGCTCGCCGCGCGCGTAGGCGCGGCTCAGCGCCGAGTCGTCCTCGCTCAGCCGCTGCCCGTCCGCGGCCGCATAGTGGATCGTTGCGTGCGCGTTCTTGCCGACGACGGCGGCATCATCCGGATAGCCGAGCAGGCGCAGCGCGGTCGGGTTGATGAACGTGATCACGCCTGTGCCGTCGACGCCGTAGACGCCATCGCCGACCGAGCCGAGGATGCCGTCGAGCCGGCGGCGGTCGGCTTCGACCGATTTCTGCATTTGGATCTGCCGGCTCAGCGTGCGCACGCGGGCCAGAAACAGCTCCTTCGCCTCGTTCTTGAACATGCACTCGGTCGCGCCGGCTTCGAGGCAACGCTTGATCACGTCCTCGCGATACGTGCCGGTGATGATCGCCAGGCCCGGCGCGCCGGGCTTGCTCGACAGGCGCCGGCAGAGTTCGTCGCCGTTGCCGTCGGGCAGGTAGTAGTCGACGATGAC